>NZ_JBMFST010000036.1:0-15959 GCF_049967395.1 Hydrogenobaculum sp.
ATTTGCCATAAGAGAAGGTGGTAGAACAGTAGGTGCTGGTGTTGTCACAAAGATTATAGAGTGAGGAAGTTAGTATGAGAGAAATTATTACGTTGGCCTGTACTGAATGTAAGAGGAGAAATTACTCTATTACTAAAAACAGGCAAAAACACCCTCAAAGGGTTGAAATAAGGAAACATTGTCCTTGGTGCAACAAGCACGTAGTCCATAGAGAGGTAAAATAGGGGCACTAGCTCAATTGGCAGAGCGCGGGACTCCAAATTCCGCGGTTGGGGGTTCGACTCCTCCGTGCCCCGCTCTTACGATGAGTTTTGGGATTTTAAATGGATAAAATTTTAAGCTTTTTAAAAGAAGTAAGGCAAGAATTACGTAAGGTATCTTGGCCTGATAAAAAACTCGTCATAAGGGCGACGGTTAGTGTTATAATATTTTCTTTATTTTTTGGAATTTATTTATGGATTGTAGATTTAAGCTTCACGAAGATTTTGTCGTTTATATTTGGTATTTGGGGTGGTAGTTTATGACTGATATGAAGTGGTATGCTCTGCAGGTTGAAGCTGGAAAGGAGACCACCGCTAAAGAATCTCTAATGAAGGTTATAGAACTTGATAAGATAAATGATTTGGTAGAAGATATAGTGTTGCCTGCAGAGGAAAAAGTAGTTATAAAAGCTTTAGGCAAAGAGAAATATAGATTATCTTTAAGAGGAAACAACAGGGATATAAGCGTTTTAGGTAAGAAATGTGTAACTGTATTTAGGATAGAAGATGGCACTGTAAAGGTTGTGCCGTCAGAAGATGGGGAAGAATGCAACCACGACTGTATAAGGGCTGGAGAAATATCTAAACCAGGGCAGAAAATTACTTGCAAGGAAAATAAAACCGAAGCAAAGATAGTCTTGGACAATAAAATGTTTCCAGGTTATATATTGTTAAAAGCCCATATGGACGATAGGCTTTTAAGAGCAATAGAAAAAGCACCACATGTTTACAAGCCGGTTTTGGTGGGTGGTAAGATAGCTCCTTTGAAAGAGGAAGAGGTAAATAAAATATTGGCACACGCTCAGAGAGGATTCAAAACCAAGAAGGCGGTATTTGAAAAAGGCGAGCAAGTGAGAATTATAGAGGGTCCTTTTATGAGCTTTACCGGCACTATAGAAGAAGTGAACTTAGAAAGGGAAAAGTTAAATGTGCTTATTAGCATATTTGGAAGATTAACACCTGTGGAGCTTGATTTTTCACAGGTAGAAAAGATATAAGGAGTAGCATATGGCGAAAAAGTTAACAGCTACAGTTGAATTGATGCTTCCAGCGGGGCAAGCTACACCGGCTCCTCCTGTTGGACCTGCTTTAGGTCAGCACGGTATAAATATAATGGAATTCGTGAAGCAGTTTAACGCTGCTTCAAAAGACATGGAACCTGGCACTGTTGTACCGGTTGTGATTAGTATATATGCTGATAGAAGCTTTACGTTTATAATGAAAACACCGCCTACTTCTTTCTTGCTGAAGAAGGCGGCAAAGGTCCAAAAGGGTTCATCTGATCCAAAGCGTCAGAAGGTTGGTAAGATTACATTAAATCAATTAAAAGAGATAGCTCAATTAAAAGCTAAAGACATGAATACTCAAGATTTAGATGCTGTTATGAGAACGATAGCCGGTACTGCCAGAAGTATGGGTATAGAAATAGAAGGTTATAAGGGGTAAGTGCTATGAGAAGAGGAAAGAAGTATGTAGAGGCTTCTAAGCTTGTAATGCCAGGTAAAACTTACACTTTGCCTGAAGCGGTAGATATTCTCAAAAAAATGGAGGATATCTTAAAACGCAAGTTTGATGAAACTGTCGAGCTTGCTATGAAGTTGGGTGTAGATCCTAAATATGCTGACCAAATGGTTAGAGGGTCTTTAGTATTGCCAGCCGGGCTTGGAAGAGAACTAAAAGTGTTGGTTTTAGCCGAAGGTGATGCTATAAAAGAAGCTCAAAATGCTGGAGCCGATTATGCTGGCGGTGAGGATATGATAAATAAAATCCTTAAAGACTCTTGGGTAGATTTTGATGTAGTAATAGCTACTCCGGAGATAATGCCAAAGGTTGGTAAGCTTGGTAAGGTGCTTGGGCCAAGAGGTCTTATGCCAAACCCTAAAACTGGTACAGTGACACCTAACGTAAAAGCGGCTGTGGAAGAAGCTAAAAAGGGTAGAGTAGAGTTTAAGGTAGATAAAACCGGTAATATTCATATGCCCATAGGTAAGATAAGCTTTAAGCCAGAGGACATTATGAAAAATGCTTACGCGGCTATAGATGCTGTGGTAAGGGCTAAGCCTCCAGGTGCTAAGGGCCAATACGTGAAGAATATAGCCATATCTTTAACGATGAGCCCGTCTGTTGAACTTGACATACAAACAACGCTAAAACAATTGCAAGAAGCTGTAGCTTAAGTGAGGTGAACGTATGAACAAAGAGACGCTTCAGAAGAAAATAGAAACGGTAGAAGGTTATAAGAAAAAGCTGGATAAAAGCAATTTTGTATTGTTTTTTAACTTCAACGGATTGCCTGCGGATGTGGCTACTTCTTTAAGAAGAGAGCTTAAGGCTATAGATTCTGAGATGTTGGTGGGTAGGACTACGCTATTTTTTAGGGCTTTTGAGAATACGATAATGCATGATCACAGAGAAGTCTTTGTGGGACCAACGGCCGTTATCTTTTCTTATAAAGACCCGGCTAAAACTGCTAAGATTGTTTTTGATACATGTAAAAGCATTGACAAAGATAATCCTCTCAGATTTATAAAAGCCGGTATGCTAGGCAACAAGTACCTTGCACCTAAAGATATAGAAGCTCTTGCCAATCTACCAAGCATGGAAGTGCTTGTATCTAAGCTTATGGGTGTATTGCAGGCCCCTGTGGTCGGTTTTATAATGGCTTTAAAAGCCGTTCCCCAAAAGCTTGTGCTTACTTTAAAAGCTATAGAAACTAAGAATTCTTAAAAAATTTATTTTGGAGGTTTGTAAAGATGGCTACACTTACAATCGATGAAATCGTGGACGCTATAAGCGGCATGACAGTGTTGGAAGTTGCAGAGCTTGTGAAAAAGCTCGAAGAAAAATTTGGTGTTTCAGCAGCCGCTATGGTAGCAGCAGCACCAGCAGCCGGAGGAGCTGCAGCAGCACCAGCAGCTGAGGAAAAGACTGAATTTGATGTAATATTGTCAGACGCCGGTGCTAACAAGCTCAACGTTATAAAGGTTGTTAGAGAGCTAACAGGCTTAGGGCTCAAAGAGGCTAAGGACTTGGTGGATGGAGCTCCAAAACCAATTAAGCAAGGTGTATCTAAAGAAGAAGCAGAAAATATTAAGAAAAAGCTAGAAGAAGCCGGTGCTAAAGTAGAAGTAAAATAAAGCTTTGGCAACTTTAAGGGTTTTGTTAAAAGAAGGTGGTGCACCCCGTGGTAGGGGTGCATTTTGCTTTTTTCAATATGTTTAAAAATTTTTATAAGGTGGTGAAGTTATGCTTAAATTAAAGCATGCTATACCAAGGAAATTTTTTGGTAGACGTAGCGAGCTTTTAGATTTACCATTTTTGGTTAAGGTTCCAACAGAATCCTTTGAGAATTTCATTCAATTCAACGTACCTCCATCTAAAAGGAAAGAACAAGGTCTTGAATATATATTAAGAACTTCGTTTCCATTTCAAGATACCAACAAAAATATCACGGTGGAATATATAGGATATGAGATTGGAAACTGGGAATGTAACAAGTGTGGTTATAAACCAGAAATGGATTTCCTAGCTGGTGCGGATACAGAATGTCCAAAATGTAAAACAATACTATCTTATAAAGAGAAATATACACCAGAAGAATGTAAAGAAAAAGGAATAACCTACAGCGCCCCCATTAGGATAATGTTGAGGCTCAGGAAGAAAACAAAATCAGGGGAGTTTGTAGACACGCCAAAGAAAATATACTTTGGCGAAATGCCAATGATGACACCTATAGGTACTTTTGTTATAAATGGAAGTGAAAGAGTTGTCGTTAATCAGCTTATAAGATCACCAGGTATATTCTATTCTGATAAAGAGGATAGACAAAAAGAAGGCACCGTATCAAGGACGATATTTACAGCTAGCATACATCCAGACAAAGGTTCTCGTATAGAGTTTGAATTATCCACCAATTCAGACATAATATCTGCAAGAATAGATAAAAAACGTATAAGCGCTATCTCAATATTGAGGGCTTTTGGTTTAGAAACCGCCTACGATATCTTGTCTCAGTTTTATGAGGATGTTAAGGCTTTTAATGTAAAAGAAGGTCTTATAGTTGATAAAAATACTGGAGAAGTTTATAAGCCAGAGGACTTAGAATCTCACTATCTTTTTGCAGTTTTAAGATATACCGCTAAGATAGAAGGTACCGAGAAAGAAGAGGAGTTTATAGAAGAAAGGTATATTGAAGACTTAAATGTGCTAAACAGGTTGATAAAAGACGAAAGGGTGAAGATAGAACTCTTGACCGCTGTCCAATCGGAGAAAACCACCAAGAGCTTTTATGGAAAGATAATTCTTGAAACTCTTATAAACGATACAAAAGCAAAGGATCAGCACGGTAAGAGTCTAGTAAGAACAAATTCCCAATTTACTTTAAGGGATATAGGTTTAAGAGATATATATGTAAAGCTTAGATCTATGGAAGGTCTTGTTCAGGAAATGGCTGATATTATACAGCGTTCCAGAGCTTATTTTGAAGCTTACTTCCAGGATATCGCAAGATTTGACTTATCAAAAGTGGGTAGGGTTAAAATAAACGCCAAAATCTACTTACACAAAAGAGAACTTACGGAAGAAGACTTAGAGACTTTTAACGAGCTTCCCGTTTTAGAGTTAGCCAAAGATTACGATAATTACAAAGAAGGTACGATTTTAACAAAGGATATTTTTGAGAATATCTTAAAATCTCATAAAACCGTAGAGGTAAGAGATTATACTGGCTTAGAGGCAAGGTTCTTAAATCATAAAGATTTGGTAAATGCAATTAAATATTTGCTAAAGGTAAGGTTTGGTAAGGAAAAGAAAGACGACATTGCCCACCTTGGCAACAGAAGAGTAAGACCTATAGGCGAACTCTTAGAAAACCAAGCTCGCATAGGTATAGCTAGGATGTTGAAATCTTTTAGAGATAAAGTTGCTACGATAAATCCTGAAGATCCTACAATAAAAGCTCAAGACTTGGTAAACTCTAGATATCTTGTATCTTCTATGTTTGAATTTTTAAAAGGTGGTCAGCTTTCTCAATATCTTGACAACACCAATCCTTTATCTTCTTTAACACACAGAAGAAGATTGTCCGCTTTGGGACCAGGTGGTTTAACCAGAGAAAGTGCTAAATTTGAAATAAGAGACGTTCATCCTTCTCACTACGGTAGGCTTTGTCCTATAGAGACTCCTGAAGGTCAGAACATAGGTCTTGTGACTTCTATGACAACTTACGCCCAAACCAACGAGTATGGATTCTTGGTAACTCCTTATAGGAAAGTTGTGAACGGTGTTGTGACAGACCAAATAGAGTTTTTGGCCGCCTACGAAGAAGAAAACTTCGTAATAGCGCAAAGTACTCCTACTGATCAAAAAGGTAAAATACTGGGCGATAGAGTAATAGCCAGATATAAAAACGATATACAGATTGTAAAACCATCTGACGTAAACTATATAGATGTATCTCCAAGGCAAATAATATCGGTATCAGCTTCCTTGATTCCGTTTCTAGAACACGACGATGCTAACAGAGCTTTGATGGGTTCCAACATGCAAAGACAGGCAGTGCCACTTATATTTACGCAAGCTCCTTTGATAGGTACAGGCATGGAATCAAAAGTAGCTATAGATAGCGGTGCTGCCGTTTTAGCTAGAAGAGGTGGTGTGGTAGAGGAAGTGGATTCAAATCGTATCGTTATAAGGGTAAATCCAAATGAGATAAACGAAAAAGACCCTCTCGATATGGGTATCGACGTTTATAAGCTTTTAAAATTTGTAAAAACAAACCAAAATACGTCTGTAAATCAAAGACCAATAGTGTATAAAGGCCAAAAGGTAAAGAAAGGCGATTGCATAGCAGATGGTCAATCTACCTTTATGGGAGAATTGGCCCTTGGAAAAGATTTGCTTGTTTGCTTTATGCCATGGCGTGGTTATAATTTTGAGGACGCTATAGTAATATCAGAAAGATTGGTGAAAGAAGATGTGCTTACTTCTGTTCATATAGAAGAGTTAAAAGCAGAAGCTAGGGAAACAAAAATAGGTGATGAAGAGATAACCAGACAAGTGCCTGGGGTATCAGAAAAAGCGCTAGCTTATCTTGATGAGTACGGTATAGTTAAGATTGGTACATATGTAAAGCCAGGCGATATATTGGTGGGTAAGGTTACTCCTATTGGAGAAACTCAATTAACTCCAGAGCAAAAACTCTTACAAGCCATCTTTGGTGAAAAAACCAGAGACGTTAAAGATTCTTCTTTGAGATGCCCACCTGGCATTGAAGGTGTAGTGGTGGACGTACAAGTATTTACTAGAAAGTTAAGCGAAAGTAAGAAAAACCCACTGGTAGAGCATGTAGAGCAAGAAGAGAAAAACCGTATAAAGAAAGAAAAGGAATTCATGCTTAACTTGGTCATAGAAAAGCGTAACGAGATAGTGAAAGACCTTGTGATTGGTAAAGTTATAAACAAGCCTATAAAATTGGCTAAAAAGACTTACGAAGAAGGCACTGTGATAGATGAAGCTCTTTTTGACAACATAGCAAATTTCGTCATAACGAAGCCAGAAAACTTTTTCTCCGATAAAAAGCTTATAAAGAAGATAGAAGAGATAAGGGACAAAGCTCAAGCTCAGCGTAAAGTTATAGATAAGATATACGAGGAAAAAATAGAGAACGTTGGAAAACAAAGCGATTTACCAAGCGGCGTAATAACAATGGTAAAAGTCTACATAGCTCAAAAGCGTAAAATAAGGGTAGGGGACAAGATGGCTGGTAGACACGGGAACAAGGGTGTTATATCTGTAGTGCTTCCAGTTGAAGATATGCCGTTTTTACCAGACGGTACTCCCGTAGACGTAGTGTTGAATCCTCTTGGTGTGCCATCTCGTATGAACGTTGGTCAAATTTTAGAAACGCATCTTGGAATGGCTTCAAAATACATAGGTAAGAAAATTCAAGAGATGATAGATGAATACTTTGATAGAGAAGAGATAACAGAGTATATAGCTAGCATTTACGCAATAGGTGATAAGAACAACGAAAATAAAAATTTCATCAAGAACATGCTAAAAAGTCTATCTGATGAGGAGTTTAAAAACGTTGTGAGTTTTGTTGCTCAAAATGGCATTCCTATGGCTACTCCTGCTTTTGAAGGTTGTAGCGAAGAGGATTTGAAAACACTACTAAAAGAAGCTGGTTTACCAGAAGACGGCAAATTTGTATTGTACGATGGTAGGACTGGTGAGCCTTTTGATTTTAGAGTTACCACAGGCTATATGCATATGTTGAAATTGATACATATGGTAGAAGACAAGATACACGCTCGTTCAACAGGTCCTTACTCTTTAGTAACTCAGCAACCTCTTGGAGGTAGAGCTCAATTTGGTGGCCAACGTTTAGGTGAGATGGAAGTTTGGGCGTTGGAGGCTCATGGTGCAGCTTATACGTTACAAGAGATGCTAACGGTGAAATCCGATGATATAGAAGGTAGAAATAGAGCTTATGAATCTATCGTAAAGGGTAAGCATTTCTACTCGCCCGGTATACCAGAATCTTTCAAAGTTTTGGTAAGAGAATTGAAATCTTTGGGACTAAACGTCATGTGTGAGAATGGAGAGGCTAAAAGCTGCGACAGCGTTGATTTGGATAAGAAAGAGGAGGAACGTTAATGAAGAGAGGTTTGTTACCTTTTAATAAGATAAAGCTTTTGCTTGCCTCACCAGAGCAAATACTTAGCTGGAGCCATGGAGAGGTTAAGCGTCCTGAGACTTTAAACTATCGTACTTTGAAACCAGAAAAAGAAGGTCTTTTCTGTGCAAAAATATTTGGACCTTTGAAGGATTACGAGTGTTTGTGCGGAAAATATAAAGGTAAGAGATTTGAAGGTACTATTTGTGATAGATGCGGTGTTGAAGTAACGAAAGCTTACGTTAGAAGAGAGCGTTTTGGTCATATAACCCTTGCTACACCTTGTGCTCATATATGGTTTTTAAAATCCTCTCCTTCCAAGATAGGTGCATTGCTTGGTTTATCTGCTAGAGATATAGAAAAGGTTATATATTTTGAGTCTTACTTGGTGGTAGAATACCCAACTCCTGACATGGAAGCTACTTTCTCAAATTCAGAAAATACTATTCCTGTTATAAAAGATGGAGTTACTTATCATGTAAAACTACACGTTGTTACTGAAGAACAATATGAGAAGGAGTTTGCTTACAGCGTTGACAACAGGTACGAAAGCGGGATGGGAGCTGAATTTGTAAGATATGTTTTATCTATTTTAGATTTAGAAACGTTTGCTTTTAAACTAAAGAAAATTTTAAAGCCGTATACCTTTGGATTTGAAGATTTAGGTCCAAAGATGGAGGCTGAACATAAGAAGCTTTACGAAAAGATAATAATGTTTCTAGCAGATAGGGTAAAGCTTTACAGCGTAGGCATTTCTACATCGCTTAACGGTGTGCAAATGTCTCTTGAAGATGTGATTCACGGCATTGTAAGCGAGTCGATTTATTTAAACATCAAAACTGGGGAAATAGCCAATCAGGATTTAGGGGATGATTGGTATACTTCGAAAGACGCTATAAGGTATAGATTTGAATACGTGAGAGGGCAAAATCAAAATATCCCTGTTTTTGACAAGATACAAGAAGACGTTAGAAATATAGTTTTGAAGGATTTTTCGGACACAAGGGTTAAAAATTTAGTAAAAACCTTAAAACTTGTAGAGGGCTTTTTGAAATCTTCCAATAGACCAGAATGGATGATATTGACGGTTTTACCGGTGATACCTCCTGAGCTAAGACCGTTGGTAGCTTTAGATGGGGGTAAGTTTGCTACATCTGATTTAAACGATCTTTATAGAAGGCTTATAAATAGAAACAACCGCTTGAAAAGGCTTATAGATTTGGATGCTCCTGATATCATAGTGAGAAACGAAAAGAGAATGCTGCAAGAGTCTGTAGATGTTCTTATAGATAACGGCAAAAGGGGCAAGGTAGTAAGCCAGCACAATAGACCGCTTAAAAGCTTATCAGATTATCTCAAAGGAAAGCAAGGTAGGTTTAGGCAAAATCTTTTAGGTAAGAGGGTTGATTACTCTGGTCGTTCTGTCATAGTGGTAGGTCCTTCTTTAAAGATGCACCAATGCGGTTTGCCAAAGATAATGGCTTTGGAACTATTCAAACCGTTTGTATATAGAAGGCTTGAAGAAAAGGGCTATGCCACTTCTATAAAAAATGCTAGAAAGATGGTGGATCAAAAACAGCCAGAGGTATGGGAGTGCTTGGAGGAAGTTGTCAAGCAGCATCCAGTATTGTTAAACAGAGCCCCTACACTACACAGGATGTCTATTCAAGCCTTTGAACCTGTCTTGGTGGAAGGTAAGGCGATTCAGCTTCATCCGTTGGTGTGCCCTCCGTTTAACGCAGACTTTGATGGTGACCAGATGGCTGTGCATGTGCCTCTTGGTATAGAAGCCCAGCTAGAATCTTATATACTTATGCTTTCAACTCAAAACATACTCTCACCTGCCAATGGAAGACCGATAATGTTGCCCTCTCAAGATATGGTGTTGGGGCTTTTCTACGCTTCAAACTATGTAAAAGGTGCCAAAGGTGAGGGCAAAGTATTCTTCTCTAAAGAAGATGCGTTTTTGGCTTTTGAAAATAAAAAGGTAGATATCCATGCCCTTATAAAGGTGAAGATAGGGGATACTTTTGTAGAAACCAACATAGGTAGACTTCTTATAAACGAGGCATTGCCAAAGGGATATAGGTTTGTAAACGAGGTTTTAGATAAGAAAAGCATATCAAAGCTTATAGCTGATATCCATAAGATTTATGGTTCAGAAATCACTGCTCAAACTCTTGATAAACTCAAAGAGTTTGGTTTTGAGATGGCGACGAGGGCTGGTATATCTATAGGTATTGAGGACATGAAGATACCAAAAGCCAAGAAACGTCTTGTAGATAAAGCTTTCCACCAAATGGACGAAGTGCTTGACCAATATAGAAAAGGTATAATAACAAACAAAGAAAGATACAACAAAACTATAGACATTTGGTCACAAACCACAGAAGATGTTACAAAGGCCATGTTCTCTGAAATAGAAAAGTCAGAGCAGATAGAAAATAACAAAAAATTACCTGGACTCTTCAATCCTATTTATATGATGGCAAACTCAGGTGCTCGTGGTAACAAAGATCAGTTAAGACAGTTAGCTGGTATGAGAGGCCTTATGGCAAAGCACTCTGGTGAATTTATAGAAACGCCAATTACCTCAAACTTCAGAGAGGGCTTATCTGTTTTAGAATACTTCATATCAACTTACGGCGCTAGAAAAGGTCTCGCCGATACAGCTTTAAAGACGTCTTTTGCTGGTTATCTAACTAGAAGGTTAGTGGATGTGGCTCAAGATGTGGTTATCACCGAGTACGATTGTGGTACTAAAAAATATGAAGTTCTAGAAGCGATAGTAGAAAGTGGTGAAGAAAGAATATCTTTGAAAGAGAGGTTGATAGGAAGAGTTTTGGCTGAAGATATATACGATCCAAATAGTAAAGAGCTTATAGCAAAAGCCAACGACGTTGTAGATGAAGAGCTTGCAACTAGAATACAGCAAGCCGGAATAGTACAAGTTAAAGCTAGGTCAGTACTAACCTGTGAATCTGAAAACGGTTTATGCTCTATGTGCTATGGATGGGATTTATCTCAAAGAAAACTTGTTTCTCCTGGGGAGGCCGTGGGTATTATAGCTGCTCAATCTATAGGTGAGCCGGGTACTCAGCTTACGATGAGAACATTCCACATAGGTGGTGCTGCTACCGCTCAAAAAGTCCAGAGCGAACTCGTTGTGGAAAATAGTGGTATTCTAAAATTCCAAGGTTTAAAGCTTTTAAAAAATAGAAATGGTAAGTTTATAAACATATCTCAAGAAGGTGTAATATTTGTATTGGATTCAAACGGAAGAACCATAGAAAGACACACAGTTCCTTACGCTGCAGAGATTTTGTTTAAAGATGGCTCAGAGGTAAAACAAGGAGATATAGTGGCAAAATGGGACCCATTTAACACATACATAATAGCCGAGTCAAGCGGAGAGCTTGTTTTAAAGGATATTATAGTAGATGTTACAGTAAGAGAAGAAAAAGATACTCTTACCGGGAAAACGGCTATAGTGGTATCTTTCTTAAGGGCTAAAGATGCTCAACTGCACTCACCGAGAATAGTTATAAAGTCTGAAGATGGCAATGAGTATTCTTATGATTTACCAGTAAACTCTATATTAAATATACCATTTGAAAAGCTTAAAACCGTGTGGGATAAGTGTTTAGCTTGTTCTGAAGCTGAAAAAAACGATGTTCAGCACAATTACTATTATTTGGATCATTTTGTTGTACATCCAGGAGATATTATAGCGCGTATTCCTAAAGAAACTACAAAAGTCAGAGACATAGTGGGAGGTCTTCCAAGGGTTGAGGAGTTGTTTGAAGCTAGGAAACCTAAAAACCCCGCTATTATATCTGAGATAGATGGTATAGTTAAGATATACGAAGATGCAGATGAAGTAATGATAATATCGCCAAAAGGTACCAAAAAATACGATATAAAGAACGAGTTTATCTTGATTAAGCACGGTCAAGAGGTGAAAGAGGGTACAAAAATTACAGATACTATAGTAAGCGATGTTAGTGGCAAAGCTATAGTGAGGGCTAAGGGTAGCAAGATAGTGGTTTACAACAAACAGACAGGCCAAGAAAAGGTTTATTCCGTGCCAAAAGGTAAGTTTTTACAAGTAAAAGACGGTGATTATGTAAAAGTTGGTGACCAATTAACGGATGGAACTCCGCTTCTTGAAGAAATACTTAAAATAAAGGGTATAGACGAGCTTCAAAAGTTTTTGTTAAAAGAAGTCCAGATGGTATATAAGCTTCAAGGCGTTGATATAAACGATAAACATATAGAGATAATAATTCGCCAAATGCTAAGGAAAAGAGTAATAGTGGATCCAGGGGATAGTAGGTTTGTAGCGAACGAGGAGGTTGATGTAACAGAGTTCAACAAAGAAGTAGAAAGAATTAGGAAAGAAGGTGGTAAAATACCAAAAGCAGAGCCAATATTGGTGGGTATTACCAAGGCTGCATTGTCTACTAAAAGCTGGATATCTGCTGCTTCTTTCCAAGAGACTACTAGAGTTTTGACAGAAGCTGCTAGTGAAGGAAAGATTGATGACTTGTCCGGCATAAAGGAAAATGTCATCATTGGCAACCTTATACCAGCTGGTACTGGCCTTGAAGAGTACAAAAATGTAAAAATAGAGATTGTAGAGCATGCTACCCAGGCTAAGAAACAAGTTTAAAATGCTTGCTTTTTTTGAGCTTTTATGCTAAAATATTAGCTTATTGTTTAGGAGGAGAAAGTAAATGCCTACGGTGAATCAGCTTATAAAAGAAGGACGCGAGAAGATAAAGAAAAAGAGTAAGGCTCCTGCTCTGCAGGGCAATCCTCAGAAAAGAGGCGTTTGCGTGCGTGTTTATACTGTAACGCCAAAAAAGCCGAACTCTGCTCTTAGAAAAGTGGCTAGGGTAAGGTTATCAAACGGCATAGAAGTTACTTGTTATATTCCAGGGGAAGGGCACAACCTTCAAGAGCACTCTATAGTGCTTGTAAGAGGCGGTAGGGTGAAAGATTTGCCAGGTGTTAGATATAAGATAATTCGTGGAGCTTTAGATACTGCTGGAGTTGCCAATAGAAGACAGTCTAGGTCAAAGTATGGTGCCAAGAGGCCTAAAGCTGGTGCCGCTCAAGCTACTAAAGGGGGTAAAAAGTAATGCCTAGGAAAGGAAGAGTACCAAGAAGAGAGATATTGCCAGACGCTAAATACAACAGCATCATAGTTCACAAGCTTATAAACAAGGTCATGAAAGACGGCAAGAAGAGTACGGCTGAATATATAGTTTACACAGCTTTAGAGAGAGTGGCTGAAAAGCTCAATTTATCGCCAGTGGAAGTGCTTGAAAAGGCTCTTGAAAATGTTAAACCGGTTTGGGAAGTGCGTCCTCGTCGTGTAGGAGGTGCTACTTATCAAGTACCAGTGGAAGTTGAGGAGCATAGAAGAGAATCCTTAGGTATAAAGTGGCTCGTAGATGCAGCTAGGGAAAGAGCTAGACATAGAGGCTCTTATACTATGGAAGAAAGGTTGGCAGCAGAAATCATGGACGCCATAGAAAATAAGGGCGTTGCTGTAAAGAAAAAAGAAGACACTCACAGGATGGCGGAAGCTAATAAAGTTTTTGCTCATTTTAAGTGGTAAAGGGAGATAGAATATGCCAAGGACGGTTCCTATTCAAGATTTAAGAAATATAGGTATAGTAGCTCACATAGACGCTGGCAAAACTACTACTACGGAGCGTATACTTTATTATACTGGTAAAACCTACAAAATAGGTGAGGTGCACGAAGGTGCTGCAACGATGGACTGGATGCCTCAAGAAAAAGAAAGAGGCATTACCATTACAGCGGCTACCACAGCTTGCTATTGGGCTGGCAAGCAAATAAACATAATAGATACTCCGGGGCACGTAGACTTCTCTGTAGAAGTTGTGAGGTCGATGCGTGTTTTGGACGGTATCATATTTATTTTCTCAGCCGTTGAAGGTGTGCAACCTCAGTCTGAGGCAAACTGGAGATGGGCAGACAAGTTCAACGTAGCTCGTATAGCTTTTATAAACAAATTAGATAGATTGGGGGCAGATTTTTATAGAGTTTACGATGAGATAGTTAAAAAACTTACGATAAAACCAGTAGCTATTCAAATACCTATAGGCACAGAAGATAATTTTGTTGGTGTCGTGGATCTTATGAATATGAACGCCATTGTATGGCTTGAAGAAACCTTAGGTGCAAAATACGAAATAAGGGATATTCCAGAAGAGTATAAGGCTAAGGCTCAAGAATGGCGTGAGAAAATGGTGGAATCTATAGCTGAAACAGACGATGCTTTAATGGAAAAATATTTGGAGGGTCAAGAACTAACTATAGATGAGTTAAAGCAAGCTTTAAGGAAAGCTACTATAAATAAACAGTTGGTGCCTGTTTTATGCGGCTCTTCCTTTAAAAATAAGGGCGTTCAACCTCTATTGGATGCTGTTGTAGATTATCTTCCTTCTCCTTTGGATGTTCCTCCGGTGGTTGGAATAAATCCTAAAACAGGTCAGGAAGAAACCAGACTTCCAGAGGATGATCAGCCGTTTTGTGCTTATATTTTCAAAGTAGTATCTGACCCTTATGCAGGTCAGTTAAGCTATTTTAGGGTATTCTCTGGTAAAGTGCAGGCTGGTTCTTATGTGTTAAATTCTACCAAGGATAAAAAAGAGCGTATTGGAAGATTGCTTTTGATGCATGCCAATACAAGGGAAGATATAAGCGAGGTGGCTGCTGGTGAGATAGCTGCGGCTGTAGGTGTTGATGCTGCCACTGGTGATACTATATGCGATGAGAAAAGCCCTATTATTTTGGAAAAACTAGAATTTCCAGAACCTGTTATATCTATGGCTATAGAGCCAAAAACAAAGAAAGATCAAGAAAAGCTTTCTCAAGTGTTGAATAAGTTTATGAAAGAAGACCCGACATTTAAAGCCTCTATGGACCCAGAAACTGGGCAAACGTTGATACATGGAATGGGCGAGCTTCACTTAGAGATAATGGTAGATAGAATGAAGAGGGAGTACAACATAGAGGTTAACGTAGGTAAACCTCAGGTAGCTTACAAGGAAGCTATAAAAGGTAAAGCTGTAGCTGAAGGTAAGTTTATAAGACAAACTGGTGGTAGAGGTCAGTACGGCCACGTTGTTATAGAAGTAGAACCGTTAGAAAGAGGAAGCGGCTTTGTATTTGAAAATGCTATAGTAGGTGGTGTTATACCAAAAGAATTTATTCCTCCCGTGGAAGAAGGTATAAAAGAAGCCATGGAAAACGGTGTATTGGCTGGTTATCCGGTGGTTGACGTGAAGGTTAAACTTTTTGATGGTTCTTACCACGAAGTAGATTCTTCTGAAATAGCTTTTAAGATAGCTGGCTCCATGGCTTTTAAAGAAGCCGCTAAGAAAGCTGGTGTAGTGCTTTTAGAACCTATAATGGAAGTGGAAGTTGAAACTCCAGATGATTACGTTGGAGATGTTATAGGAGATTTAAACTCAAGACGCGGTAAGATTATGGGTATGGAAAATAAAGGTATTATTACTTCTATAAAGGCGCATGTACCGCTTTCTGAAATGTTTGGTTACGCTACTAACCTTAGAAGCTTAACACAAGGGCGTGGTACATTTATAATGAAATTCTCCCATTACAGTGAAGCACCTCAAAGTATTACAGAGAAAGTAGTTGGAGAAAGAACTCATACTTAAAAAGGAGTAGCTTATGGCAAAGGAAAAGTTTGTTAGAGAGAAAGAGCACATCAACGTAGGTACCATAGGTCACGTTGACCATGGTAAATCTACCTTAACATCCGCTATAACCTGTGTGCTGGGTGCTGGTGTATTACCAGGCGGTAAGGCAAAATGCTACCGTTATGAAGAAATAGACAAAGCACCTGAAGAAAAAGAAAGAGGTATCACCATCAATATAACCCACGTAGAATACGAAACACCAAAAAGACACTACGCTCACGTCGACTGTCCAGGACACGCAGACTACATAAAGAACATGAT
>NZ_JBMFST010000037.1:0-15644 GCF_049967395.1 Hydrogenobaculum sp.
ACATCATTTCAAGCTGGTTCAGCTTCAGCAGATAGCAATGCAAACCTTTTCTTAGTCCCAGAAATAGGTATAATACATAGAATAAACAATAAACTCGTATTTGGTATAGGTGCTTTTGGTGTGTCTGGTATGGGTACAGATTACAGTGGCAAGGGTCCACTTCAGGCCGGCGGCGTCCCTGCTTTTTACAATATGAGGACAACGCTTCAATTTATGCGTATAATACCTGCTTTATCCTACCAAATAAACCCTATGATAAGCATAGGTGCTGGTATAGATTTTGCTTATGGTTCTCTTGATATGAATGCGACTATGCCAAATGGATGTGGACAAACATCTCCTTGCACTGGAGAGGCATCTTATGGCGGTGGTCAAAGCTCGGCTCTTGGAATAGGAGGTCAGCTCGGTATAGCCTTTAACTTTGGAAACTTTGTATATGCTGGTTTAAACTATCAATCACCTATATCTATGACCTATAAACATGTATTTGATTTTCAAGGTGCATCACGAGGTAAATTTAGCGGAAGCTTCCAAGATTTAAAACTTGAACAACCCCAAGAACTTGCCTTTGGTGTAGGTGTAGCCCCCACTGAAAAGTGGAACGTAGGTGCTGATGTTAGATGGATAAACTGGTCAAATGCCGATGGTTACAAAGAGTTTGGCTGGAAAGACCAATGGGTGTTTGCAGTAGGTACCTCTTATAAAGTGACACCAAAACTTACATTAAGAGCTGGTTTTAACTACGCAAGAAGCCCAATAAGAAGCAACAATTTTGGGTATAGTAGCCCTCAATTAACACATCCTTCTGTCTCCATAAGCGGTGCTCAGTTTAACCAATATGATATAGATTATTTTAACTTGTTAGGATTTCCAGCTATCACAGAAGAAGCTATAACACTTGGTGGAAGCTATCAATTTACAAATACGTTTGGCGTATCTTTAGCCTATGAACACGATTTCCAACACAGTGTAACAGATAGTGGTCAATGCTTTAATCCTTACACAGGACAAGGTCCATATCCATGCTCCATCACCGCCAAAAATGCAGAAGATTCTGTAAACGTAGCTTTGGAATGGAGATTTTAATAGTTTAGAGGTTTATTAAAAGAGGGGCTTTTGCCCCTTTTATCCAAGATATATTATTCTGTCAAAGAAAGGTTTTAGCTCTTCGTTGTGGGTAGCTACTATTATAGTTATATTTGATTCTTTGTTTAGGGATTTTAGTAAAGAAAAAATCTTCTTTGATTCTTTGTAATCAAGATTTCCAGTAGGTTCATCGGCTATCAGGATTTGAGGCTCTCTTACAAGGGCTCTTGCTATAGCTACCCTTTGTTGCTCACCGCCTGAAAGCTCGTAGGGTTTGTGATGAAGCCTATGTTCTAATCTTAAGAATTTCAAAAGCTCTAAAGATTTTTTCATATCTCCGAACAAAGCCACATTTTCTAAGACGTTAAAATCTTCCAAAAGGTAGTAAAACTGAAAAATAAAGGATATATACTTTCTTCTTAACTTTGCTATTTTCTTTTCATCGGTGTGTTTTACGCCCATTATATAAACCTCTCCTTCCGTAGGATTGTCTATACCGCCTATTATGTGAAGGGTGGTAGATTTACCGCATCCGGAAGGTCCCATAATACCTACAAATTCACCCTTTTTAACAGATATGTTTAAGTTTTCAAACACAACGGTATCTTTGTATCTTTTTGATACGTTTTTTAGCTCTACAACACTTTCAGTCATTTCTAAGTATCCTTACAATATTTTCTCTAACGGCGTAAAAAGACGGTATAAAACCAGCCAACATGCTCAAAAACATCACAAGCAAAAACACCTCTAAGATATCCTTAGAAGATATAGAAACTGGCACGTATGACATAAGGTATATGCTTTTTTGCACGTGTATTAGTTTAAATTTGTTTATGAAAAACTCCAAAACAAAAGAAAGCATCACACCCACCAAAAACCCCATAAAACTCAGCAAAAACCCTTGAATAAGCACTATAGCCATGATAAAACTTTTTGGTTCACCGTAAACTCTAAATATAGCGATATCTCTTAGCTTTTCTTTTACTTTTATAAAAAGTAGGCTTGTAATGTTGAAAGAAGCCACTACTATCATAAGAGTAAGTACAAAAAATATACCTCTTTCTTCAGTTTGAAGGGCTTCAAAAAGTGGTTTATTCATATCTATCCAAGTTGTGATTACAAACTTATCTCCTACCATAGGTTTTAGGCTTTTAGCAAAAGCGCTTGCCTCAAAAGGATTTTTTAAGTTTATCTCAATAACCCTCGTGGGCGGATTGTTTACAAAAAGCTTATCGGCAAGGCTGTTGTCCATAAGCACCGTAGAATAATCAATATCAAATATACCACTATGAAGAGTACCCACCACCGGTAAGTTTTGAACTTTTGGCATATAACCAAAAGGCGTTTGGATACCAACCGGCGATATAATGCTTACATAATCTCCTAAAGAAGCTCCAAGCATAGAAGCCAAATCACTCCCAAGTATTACACCTTTTTTATCTAGAGATCCCTTTATCTTACTTGAAAAAAAACCAAGGTTTTTCTTGTTGTTAAAATCCATAGCATCTACGTTTACAGCGCTAATGTAAGAGCCTCTTTGAATAGCTCCGTGATATATCTTAAAATAAGAAAATAGCTTTATATCGTTGTTTTTTTCTAAAAGCTTCAAAACTTTTGGTACATCTGTTTTAGAATTATCCCCTATATATGTTAAGATAATGTTTGGCATAGACCCAAGGAGCTTTACCCTTAGGTTGTCTTGAAAGCCTTCAAAAACTCCGTTTGTAAGAAGTATTCCTGCGGTACTTATCACAATTCCAAGAAAAGATATAAAGCTAATAATAAAAGTGCTTCCTTTGAAACTAAGCAAGTACCTAATAGCTATCTTTAACGCTCTAAATCTCACAGCTTATATTATACTTGTTGTAAATGAAAATATCATGAGAGTAATAAATACAAAACTTATAATATTAAAACAAAAACTTATGGTAAAATATTTGTTTAAAGCGTTAAACTTTGATTAATTTTAAGGAGGTAGCATGAGCTCAAGACATTATCGTGCACAGAGGATGTACGAAAGTGTGGTGGTGTTTAAGCCCACACTTACCGAGGATGAGTACAACACAAAGCTAAACGAAGTCAAAGACTTCATAGCTAAAAAAGGTGGAAACATAGTCCACGAAGAAGATTGGGGCACAAAGAACTTGGCCTATAAAATAAGCGGTTTTGGCCATGGAAGATACCACTTCTTTAAAATATTTTCTACAAATCCACAACTACCAAACGACCTTGACTTTTATTACAAGATAAACGAAGATGTTATAAGATGGTTAAACATACTATCCAAAGAAAGTAGCGAGGAGAAGGCTTCGTAATAAATAGGGGAATTTTATGATAAATAAAGTTATTTTGATAGGTAGGCTTACAAAAGACCCGGAACTAAGGATACTACCATCTGGCAACAAGACAATTGACATATCCATAGCCTACAACAGAAATTACAAAGTAAACAACGAGTGGAAAGAGGAAGCTCACTATTTTGATGTAAAAGCCTACGGAGCGTTGGCTGATAGACTATCTACACAAATATCAAAAGGTTATATGATACTTGTAGAAGGAAGACTTGCTCAAGACAGATGGACTTCTCAAGATGGTAAAAATATGTCTAAAGTAAGCATAGTAGCCGAAAGCATAAAGATAATCTCAAAACCACAAGGGGCACAGAATAAACCTTCTACACAAGAAGATTTGTCTGAAGGCTTTTACAACGATGAAGATATAAACGGCATAGAAAATATTAAGTCTGATATAGAAAAAAGTATAGAGGACGATGATGATGTACCTTTTTAAAAACTTTGAAAAAAAGGAGTGTGAAGTATGATGGAAACTAAGATGAAAAAAGCTAAAGTTTGCAAGTTTTGCATGGAAAAAAGAGACCCAGATTATAAGAATTACAACGAACTAAGAGAGTTTATGTCTGAACACGGGAAAATTCTTCCAAGAAGAATGACTTTCGTATGCGCCAAACACCAAAGAAAGTTGGCCAACGAAATAAAAAGGGCTAGACAGTTGGCTTTACTACCTTACGTAGTTGTATAAGGAGGATATCATGAAGGTAATACTTTTAGAAGAATTGGAAGGACGCGGAAGCTTTGGAGATATCATAACGGTAAAAGATGGCTTTGCCAACAACTACCTAATACCAAGAAAATTGGCATTACCAGCCACTGAGGGCAACATAAAACATATTCAAAGCATACTCTCTCAAAAAGCTAGAAAACTTGAAAAGATAAGGGCTCAAGCTCAAGAGTTAGCCAAAAAACTCGATGGTGCAGAAATAACCATCAGAAAACCAGTAGGTCAAAATGGTAAGCTGTTTGGTTCTATAACCACTTCAGACATAGCCAAAGCCCTTAACGAAAAAGGCTTTAACGTAGATAAGAAACAAATCATAATAAGCTCACCCATTAAAAACTTAGGTTTATATACCATAAAAGTGAGGTTACACAACGACGTATACGCTAATATCAAAGTAAACGTAGAAGAAGAACAAAAGTAAATATCCTATATAGCTGGCTTTATGCCAGCTTTTCCAATGTAAAATCATAGATTTATATAAATACATAAGTTATCATTTACTTATGAATGTCTTGGTGCTTTTTATTCATATAACCTTCGCTTGCTTGTGGGTAGGTGGCATGCTGTTTATGGTGTTTGTATCTTCTCCGTACATAAGAAAAACGCCTTTTAAAGATGAGGCTTTTCAAAACATAGGGAAGAGATTTAGCAACATAGGTACTCTAATAGGTCTTCCAGCGCTTTTCATAACAGGTCTTTTAAACATGCATTTTTTATCAGTACCTTACAGCTCATTACTTCATCCAGAGTCAGTATATCAAAAAACGCTTCAAATTAAAATTCATACTTTCTTCTTGATAGTGTTGATATCAATTCTTCATGATTTTTATTTTAGTCCAAAAGCCAAAAACTCTAAAAAGTACGCAAAAATAACAAGAATACTGGGTATATTAAACTTAATTTTAAGCCTAGGCATAGTTTTTCTTGCAAGCGCTTTAAGATACAACATGTGATAAAATTGTTGTATGGAAAAACAGCATTCAATACTACCACTAGCTTTTGGTATACTTATAGGTTATTGGCTTTTAACAATAACAATAAACGCCGTAAAAATAAAAGTAGGAAATAAAGAAAAACTAATTCAAAAATACCTAACCGAGGATGAACGCATAATAGCAGAAGGAGAAATGGTATACGTAAAGGAAATTATCACAGCCATATCAACAGGCATAATCGGACTAATAGTAAGCGTATTTGTATTGCTGGTCAAAAAAGATGTAAGCCTATTTTTCTTGGTATTTTTATACGCAGCAAGCTTTAGCTTATCTATATTAGTAAAACCTTACGTTTTGAAAAAAACCACAAAACTTCTCATCACAAACAAAAGGCTTATCTTAGCTTATGGAACTTGGAGCAACAACGTAATTGATTATAGCCTTGACAAAATATCAAACATAGTGTTAAAACAAAGTCTTTTGGGTAGAATTTTTGGTTTTTCAAAAATTGCTATAATAAGCACATCAGGAGCAGAACTAAAAATTTGGAACAGAGAACTTGAATTAAAAAACGCCGAAGAGTTTATAAAAGCTTTTGTATCAATGAGAACTTAGTTTTATTTACATATTTTCTCTTCTGTGGTGGAGCTTGGCACTTTTTGGCCTTGCTTAAAATGTGATTTTTCTATATTTATACATCCTTTTGTGCTTAGGTTTAATTTGATAAATCCATCTTGATTATCAGTTTTTGTATAAAAGCTTTTAACAGAAGAAGCAGGACATATTGTTTGAACAGTTGTATAATCTGGCACACGCTGACCATAGCTAAAGTGCTCTGTAGTTATCTTTATACAATCACCATAAGAAAAACCAAACACTAAAATTCCTAAAATAAAAAACTTTTTCATAACACCTCCTTACAACATATTTGTAAATTATATTCTAACATGCACGTTATTTTCTTTCAAATAAGCTTTTAACCTTGGTATAGATATTTCTTTAAAGTGAAATATTGAGGCTGCTAAGCAAGCGCTTGCTTCTGTCATTTTAAAAGCTTCTAAAAAATGTTCTTCTTTACCAGCCCCACCTGAGGCTATAACGGGTATGTTTACGGCTTTTGATATAGTGCTTGTTAGTTTTATATCGTAACCTGATTTTGTACCATCTTTATCTATAGAGGTTAATAAAATTTCACCAGCCCCAAGAGATTCCACTTGTTTAGCCCATTCTATAGCGTTTAAATTTGTATTTACCCTACCGCCGTTTATGTAAACATGCCAAATATCATTATCTACATGTTTTGCGTCTATTGCTACCACTATACACTGAGAGCCAAACTTTCTTGCACTCTCGTAGATAAGCTGAGGATTTTTAACGGCAGCTGAGTTTATGGATACTTTATCAGCACCAGCTTCCAAAAGCTTTCTTATATCGTCTAAAGTTCTTATCCCACCTCCTATGGTAAAAGGGGTGAAGATATTTTCAGCTACTCTTCTTGCCAAATCTATAACCGTATTTCTTTTTTCATAAGAGGCTGTAATATCTAAAAACACTATCTCATCAGCCTTTTGCTCTTCATAAACAACTGCATTTTCTACTGGATCCCCAGCATCTTTTAAATCTACAAAATTTATACCTTTTACCACCCTACCATCTTTTATGTCAAGACACGGTATAATCCTTTTAGCGAGCATTATTTAACTCCTTATCTATGTTTTTCGTTTCGTTATCTATTTCATGAGTTTTTCTGTTTATTTCTTGAATTACCTTGGGTAATATGCTGTTTGGATTTCTTGAATTGTTTGGTTTTGGGCTTGTTGAAGAAGCAGCAGGCGGAGTGGTGGGTTGAGAGGAATTGGGAGGTGTGGTACCCTTAGATGGTTGAGGATTGGTAGGCTGTGCAGATTGTGTTGGTGTAGAGTTGTTGTTTAAAGGTTGTAAAGGGCTTGCTGAGGTTTGAGGTTGGTTTGGGTTTAAACTTTGAAGAACCGGTGAAGAAGTATTTTGGCAAGTTTCTTCTGGTGCTGTGCCTTTTACAAAAAGTATAGGCTCTCCGGGACAAGAAGGAGTTGCCCTTAAGTGTGTTTTTGGGTCTATTTCCACATACTCTACACCATCTGGTAAAGGAAACGGCTTTTCCGGGTATATGCTTAGAGCTTCTTTCATATAGTTTATCCAAGTAGGAAGCGATGCCGCGGCACCAGCCATATTGTAACCTATTCTCTTTCTTATATCAAATCCAGTCCAAACACCTGTCACCACATCAGAAGAAAAGCCTTCAAACCAAGCATCGTCGTAATGGTTTGTGGTACCTGTCTTACCAGCTATATAAGGTCCCAACACGTGAGCGGCATAGCCAGTCCCTATTTTTACCACATATTCTAGCATAGATATCAAAACTCTATCGTAAGGGGCTGGAAATACGTTGTAGCAAACTGGATGGCCTGTATATACCACTTGGTTTTGAGAGTTCACTATCTTCGTTATAAAATACGGTTCACAATAAGTTCCCAAGTTGGCAAAAGCTTGAAACATGTTTGTAAGTTGAAGCGGAGTAACGCTTGTGCTACCAAGCACCATAGAATAATACGGAGGAAGCTTTATCCCGACCCTTGCCGCTAAAGATATTGGTAGATTAAAACCTACTTGAGCCAAAAGATTAACACTTGCGGTGTTTACACTGTAAGCCAAAGCTCTTCTTAGAGTGATGGTGGTAAAACTTTCTCCCTCATAATTTCTAGGTGTCCAAAACCCGCCCGGCGCAGAAGGATCTTTATAGGCATGAGGTGTAGCATCTATTTCGGTGATTTGAGTATAACCTTTCATTAAAGCCGCCAAATAAACTATAGGTTTTATAGCAGAACCCGTTTGTCTTAAGGCATAAACTGCTCTATTGTAAGAAGAAAGCTGATAAGAGTAACCCCCCACCAAAGCCAATATAGCACCATCGTGCACGTTCATGCTAACTAAAGCTGACTGAAGCTGCGGTATTATTTTTGCGCTAAGTCCGCTCTTGCCGTTTGAAAGCTCCACCATTACGTATTCACCAGCGTTTATACCGGGGAAAATTTTAGCTGTGACCTCTGTACCATTTATATCTATATTTGCCTGATTGTTTTTTATGCTTTTAACAAAACCTATATAATATCTCGATTTTTTAAGGTCTATTTTTTGAGCTTTAAATTTTGCTATAGTATCGTTAATAGACCAAGGCAAAACCGGATAGTGTTCTAATTTAGATATATATAATATTTGGTTTCTAACAGCATTTTCTGCTGCTTGTTGAAGCGTCTCATTTAAAGTGGTATAAATTTTTAGTCCACCTCGATAAATAAGGTCAGGAAAGTTTCTGTACATATAATCTTTTACAAAACTAACAAAATAATCGCTGTTGGTAATAGGGTTTGTATGTTTATTTAAAACAATGGGTCTTTGAGAGGCTTTAAGATAATCTTCTTTTGTGATATAGCCATCTTTGTACATCCTATACAGAACATAGTTTCTCCTTTGAAGAGCCAGGTTTGGGTTTATATAAGGATCATACTTTGTAGGAGCTCTAGGAAGTCCCGCCAAAAGAGCAGCTTCGTCAAGACTCAATTGCCAAACGTGTTTACCAAAGTAAGTTTCAGATGCAGCTTCTACGCCAAACGCACCATGTCCCAAATATATCTGATTGAGATACATTTCAAGTATTTTGCTTTTAGGAAAAGTGTGAGTTATCTCTATGGCAAGAATTGCTTCTTTTATCTTTCTTGATATTGTTTTCTTAGGAGTAAGGAAAAGATTTTTTGCCAGTTGTTGGGTTATAGTGCTTCCGCCCTCTACAGCTTTTCCCTTTTCTACATCAACTATCAAAGCTCTTATTATACTTGCTGGGTCTATCCCTATGTTGTGGTAAAAAGTCTTGTCTTCAGCAGAAACGAAAGCATCTTGAACTATTTTAGGTATCTTGTTTATAGTTACGTAAATTCTATTTTGAGCTCCTATCGTACCTATAAGTTTGCCACTTGAGTCATACACCATTGACGCTTCTGGTGGATGCCAATTTTCTAATGCTCTAACATCGGGAAGCCCAATGCTTACGCTGTAAACATACACTCCTAAAAGCACAAATAAAACAACTATAAAAAATCCAAAAAAAGAAAGTATATTTTTCATTTTGCTTTATTATAATCCTTTAATATGAAATAAGTAAAAAATTCTTCGTTTCCTTTGGTACCTTTTGGTCTTGCTTTCGTATATGTTATAAGCTCAAAACCTATAGATTCAAAACAAGATATAACACCTTCCAAAGCAAGCATTTTAGCACTATCGTCTTTTACTATGCCTTTTTTTAGATATTTTGGAGAAAGTTCAAATTGAGGTTTTACAAGCATAAGAAGCTTTGTATGATAAGAGCAAAAATTTTTAATATACTCTCCTATCTTCTTAAGAGAAATAAAAGATACGTCAACAGTAACAATATCAAAATCAATATTTTCAGGCTTTTTAAAAGCTCTTATATCTGTGTCCTCAAATAACAACACCCTTGGGTCTTTCCTCAACTTTTCATGCATTTGAAGATGTCCTACATCTACAGCATAAACTAACTTGGCACCGTATTGAAGAAGGCAATCTGTAAAACCACCCGTAGAGGATCCTATGTCAAGACATATTTTATCTTTTATATCTATATCAAACTCTTTTATGGCATTCTCAAGCTTATAACCTGCCCTTGATACAAACTTTTCTTCTCCTAAAAGCTCAATACCATCTTCTTCTTGCACAAGGGTCCCAGCTTTTAAAACAGCTTTACCATTTACAAAAACCTTACCTTCCATTATAAAAGCCTGAGCTTTCTCGCGAGAAGAAACTAAGCCCCTTTCTACTAACAGCAAATCTAGTCTTTTTTTCACAAAAGCTCAGATAATTTAAACACCGAATAAAATTTAAAACCTTCCTTTTCTATATTTTCTCTAGCGCCTTCTTCCCTGTCCACAATGGTAAATATACCTACCACATTCAAGGAAGCGTTTTTGCAAACGTTTGCAGCTTTTAAAGAAGACCCACCTGTAGTAGATACATCTTCTAATATAGCCACATTTTGAACATTTTCTAGTTTACCTTCTATTTGCTTTCCTGTTCCGTGATCTTTTGGCTCTTTTCTTACTACAAAAGGTTTTATAGGGTTGCCTTTTTCAAAGGATATAAGTGAAACCGCATAAGCCATAGGGTCAGCTCCTAAGGTAAGCCCACCCGCAGCATCAACGTTAAAAGGTTTTAACATATCGTACAGTACGTTGCCAAGTATATATATGCCTTCTGGATCAAAGGTAACTTGTTTGAGGTCTATATAATATCTACTTAGCTTACCGGAAACAAGTTTAAACTTAGGTTCATCAGCTACCAAAAGGGAATATTTTTTTATAAGTTCTTTCAACTTAAGAAGATAATCTTGATTTTGCATATTCCATCAACCCACCAGCTTTTAGTATAGCCATAAGCTCTTCTGGAAATTTAGTAGAAGAATAGCTTTTACCTTTTGTAATATTCTTTACCGTACCGTTTTCAAGGTCTATCTCAAAGATATCTCCATCTTCAGCTTCATCTACAGCCTCTTTACACTCTACTATTGGAAGGCCTATATTTATTGCATTTCTAAAAAATATCCTTGCAAAGCTTTTAGCCACAACTACTGGTACACCAGCGTACTTTATAGCTATGGGAGCATGTTCTCTAGAAGAGCCAGAGCCGAAGTTTTTACCGGCCACTATGATATCGCCCTCCTGATGCTCTTTTGCAAAGTTTGGTTTTTCAGAATCTTCCATTACGTGTGAGGCAAGTTCTAAAGGGTCTGATGTATTTAAATATCTCGCAGGTATAATTTGGTCTGTATCTATGTTGTCTTTAAACTTCCATATTTTACCTTTTATAATCATGCCACTTCTCCATGCTTTTTCATGTATTCTACAACAATTAACTCCATTTCGTCTTTTAATTTAAGTCTTTCTTTTTTGAGAGTCTCTATTTGAAGCTCCAAATCAGAAGTCATAGGATGGTGCTTTTCCATCTTCATTATTTCTTTGTCCAACTCATCGTGCTTGTCCTTCAAATACCTATAATGATGATCTTCTTTGTATAACTTTTCTTCAACAGCTTTTCTATCCATATTAAAACCTCCAGCTTGATGTTAGTATATTATATCATCTTTTTTGGGCTTTTGATAAAAAATAAGAAAAAAACTTATAAAAAAACCCACGCTTAAACTTATCAAATCGGCTACCAAAAGATAAAATATTCCGGCAAACAAAAAAGGAGCGGAAGCTATCGCATAAGGCCAGAAATAACCTTTTATAGCTTTATAACTCCAATAAGGCTCATGAACTGAGGCAGGTAGATATTGTTTTTTGACAAAATAAGACAATAAGGCAACTATCATACCTAAAAACAATTCCCCTCCAATCAAATAAAATCTAATTTCAAAAGGAAGCTTTATAGGAAGTTTTATTATAAAGTAAGACAGCAAAAGCGCTATGTACGATATTGTTATTAAGCCTAAAAAACTTTTCCAAAACATCGTCGCTCTTTTATAAAAAATATCCACAAGTTCCATAAAAACATTGTAAACTATTTTCTATGAAAATACTCGTGGATTTAGATGGTGTTTTGGTAAAAGATAAGGAGTTCAACCTCTTCGAAGATTCAAAAGAGTTTTTAGGCTTTTTAAAAAACAAAGATTTTAAAATATTATCAAACAACTCTACAAGACCACCGGAAGAGTTGGTAAAAATACTAAATGAAAAAGGATTAAGCGTTGAAGAGCATGATATTCTAACACCTTTAAAAATACTTCCAGATTACCTTAAAGAAAAAGGCATATCTTCTTGTTTCGTAATAGGTACAGACCATTTAAAAGCTTATATATCAAAATATGTAGAAGTAAAAGACGATATAGATGTAGATGCTGTAATAGTGGGTCAAGACAAACAGCTAAGTTTTGAAAAGTTAAAAAAAGCAATATCTGCCGTTTTCCTAAAAGGCGCTAAGATAATACCCATAAATCATAGTAAAATTGTAAAAGATTCTGACGGGCTTTACTTTCAAGGGTCTGGTTCTTTGGCTTTTATGATTGCAAATGCCACAGACTACAAGGAAGATATACCAAACTTGGGAAAACCCTCAGAGCTATTCCTATCAAAAGCTTTAAACAAAGATGAATATAAAGATAGCGTTATAATAAGCGATGATTTTTATACAGACTTGATGGGGGCTAAAGCCCTTGGTATAAAAACAGTATTTATCACCACCGGCAAATACAAAAAAGAAGATTTAGAAAAAACAGATTTTAGACCAGACTTTATAGTAAGCTCTCTAAAAGAAGCGGAGGAAATATTATTAAATTTAGAGAAATAATATTATTGCTGCTTTTAACAATTGGATTATCTTATTCAAACCAGCCGATAAGGATACTATCCGATATCCTAATAAAAGAACCGAACAATGAAGTTGTAGCAAAAAAGGATGTGGTGATATACTATGAGGATTATACGATATACTGCGATAAAGCTATATACGATAAAAACTCAAAAACCATAACTTTAATTGGACATGTTCATCTTATCAACGTCGTAAATCAAGAAAACGTTTACGGTAAAATGGGAAAACTAAACCTATCAACAAAGCAAGGATACTTTTTAGACGCTCACGGAAAATTTCACAACATATATTTTGTAGCGGATAAAATAACAAAAGATGATAAAGTATATTTTATAAAAAAGGGGGTAGTGAGCACTTGTAAAATAGACAGGAGGCTAAAGGATAAAAAACTGCGTCTTTGCGTTTTTAGTGCAAAAGTAACCAACAAATACGTATATGCGAATTCAAACATCTTAGCTTACAAAAAACTACCTATTCTTTATATACCTTACGCTATATTCCCTGTGGGTAAAAGAAGGAGTGGTTTACTACCGCCTCTTATAGGTTCAAACACATACAATACATTTATATATCAACAGCCTATATACTTTGCGCTATCAGAAGACAAGGATATGACCATAACACCAGAATACAGAAACAACGAAGGAAAAGGCTTATCTTTTCAATACCGTCAAGCTTTTACAAAAAAAGATTATCTAAACTTCAACATATACTATTTCAAAGAGCCATCCACACCCGGAGATTGGTGGACAGGAAGGGATTTATCAACATTTAGATCCAACAGATACAGATTAAACATATTTGGAAGATACGACGGCATAGACTTTAGGTTGGATACTATATCGGACCCTTATTTTATGCAAGATATGTATTTTAAAACCAATCAAAGAACTATACCGTATCTTAGTTCTTATATAAACTACAACAAAAACACAAAAGACTTTTTTGCAGATGTGAGCTTTCACTTTTTTTACGATACAACATCTAATACAAATGCCTATACGCTGCAAAGGCTCCCAGAAATAGATTTTTTATGGAAAAACCATCCTCTTTTTGACAACATATACTACAATATAAGCGCTCAAAACACATATTTTTACAGAGAAGATGGACTAAAAGGAGATAGGCTTATAGTAAATCCAAACCTCATAAAAAGTCTTCATTTCGGAGCTTTTACAAACAGCACAAATATAAATTTTTTAGGCACGAAATACATCGGCCTAAACCAAAGCGGATATAAATCTTCGGCTTATCAAATACTTTTTCAAAACAAAACATTTTTTGACAAAAATTTTAATATTAAAAACCTAAATATAAACAACTTTTATGAGCTCTCTTACAACTATCAGCCCATCAACAACACCAACAATCCGATATTTGATTACAAAGATTATCAGTCAAACCAAAATTATTTAGATTTTAAAATAAACAACGCATTTACTTACAACGGTTACAACTTTGCAAACGTATATTTAGAAGATGGCTATACATTTTTAAAAGAGTACGCTTTCCCCACATACCTTAGCTCGCTAAACTCATTTGTCACATCGGCAAGCTATCAAAACTCAAACCTAATAGTCCACAAGCCCCTTCTGCCATTAAGGGCTACAATAACTTTTAGACCATTTCAAAACTTATATTACACTATAGATAGTTTTTACGATTTTAACAAAAACGAATTTCCAGAAGAAAACCAATATATAAACGTAAATTTTAAAAAGTTTAACTTTTATCTTGGTGATAGCACGGCAAAAGATATAAACAGAAATTACACTCTAAATCAGCAAAGCTACGGAGCTTCTTACACTTACAAAGCTTTTAATCTAAATGGTGGTATCGTTCACGATGATATAAGTGGGCACGATGTATCTAGGTATCTAAACCTAACTTACAACGGAGAATGTTATTCTATAGCGCTATCTTTTCAAGAGTACTTTGATGGCACGAGAAACCAATATATAAATTACGTGCTTTTGACTTTTAACGTATTTAACTTAGAGCATCTAACATTGCCAATATCTAGGTAACTATAGTTTCTCCAATATAGAAGAAAGATATATAGCACCGCCACACGCTTTTATATCCAAATTATAAACATTTTTCAAAATCTGATATTCACCCCCAGAGGCTATGACAAAAGGATGGCTTGATGAATAGAAAGAAAACGTTATCCCATCGTAGTAAGGTATAGATTTTAACTCCGATATATCAAGCTTTACGTTTAAAGATTTATTCTTTAAAACACTATAAACATTATGCAACCTAGTACTATCAACGCCCAAAGCATCTAGCTTTTCAAAGAGTAAATTTTCATCTTCCAAAAGTATCCAGTCAAGGTCATATTTAGAAAGTGTGTTTAGATTTTTTGTCATAAGAGAGTATTTTATATCTTCTTTATACCTATCATCAAACTTTGACATAAGCTCCTTTAGTATGGCTTCATCGTTTATATAAATGAAAACATCGTTGTTAAAAAATGCTAAAAGCTTATATACAATATCAATTACTTCGAATATACCATTATCTTTATCATATCCTATGTACTCTAAACCAAGTTGATAATCGGATTTTATTTCGCTTTCCCAAGAAAACACTTCACCTTCATAATATATCCTTATAGGTAGAGTCCTTTCTTTTAAAGAAGCTATATAGCTTGCCACTTGATAAGTCATATCTTTTCTTAAAACAAACACCTCTTTTGAAGACCTTATGGTGATAAGTTCGTTGTAGTTGGTGGTGGTTCTCATCTGATTGTAAAAGCTATCAAACACTGGAAGCTTTATAAAGCTATATCCTTTTTCGCTCAACATCTTTTCAGCAAAGACTATAAATTGTTTAAACACTTTTGAAGCTTTTAAATCTAAAAAACCATTCACAGCAATTATTTTATCATAAAAAACCTACTATGATATTATTTATAGTAGAGTTAAACAATTATGCTTATAATAGATTTATGGCATTAACCGCAGAAGCTTACGAGCTATTAGAACGGGAGTTTGGAAGGGAAAAAGCTAAAAAGATTTTACCCATAATAGAAAATATCATAGAAGAGGAAAGGCGAGTCATTAAATCACATGTAAAAGAGGACATAAGAGATGAGCTATTGACAAAGGGTGAGTTTTACTCTGA
>NZ_JBMFST010000038.1:0-14608 GCF_049967395.1 Hydrogenobaculum sp.
AAGACAAGTGGATAAAACCCATAAAAGATTGGGATATTATAAGAAAACAACTTGAAATCCTTTATCCAGGAGTGATATACTAATGTTTAGTAAGAGAGTTTACACAATTGATGAAACGATCCCTACTATTATGATAGAGAGGATAGTGCATAATTTTTCAAAAATCCTAGAGTTAACAGATTATATATCCAATTCACCCCTTATAGAAGTATTAGAGAAAATAGCTAAAAATGCGGACTCGCTTAACAAATCAATAGATGCTATTATTGGATTTTCTAACGCTTTAGTGGTAATGGACAATGCTTTTACAGATTCTATGTTAGAAAGAATAGTGACTTTTATGGCAGAATTAGGTGAACTATCTGATGAAGTTAGATTGGCCGATTTAAAATCTATGATACCAATGTTGACCACTTTGGCTAAAGATGGAGGAATGGAAGCTCTTATAGATACGGCAAAGGCTTTAGTGACTATAAGAAATGCTCTTTCTGATTCTATGTTGGAAAGGGTTGCTTCTATAATTGTCGATACAATAGATTATTTTGCTTCTCTTAGAGCTCAAAGCATTGGTAGTTATTTGCTTGAATCTATTAATCAAACTACCAAAGAATTCTCACAGAAAGAACAAAAACCAAGCGTATTTGGCGTCTTAAAAGAGCTAAAAGACCCTCAAACACTACAAAGTATTATGTTTATGCTGACTTTGATAAAGAATATGCCTCAAGGCTTAGCCAAAGCTACCGGATGTCAAACTTGCTAACATTTTAAACACCGTCCCGCTAAGGGACGGGCATAGCAACCTTCAAGAGTTTAACGCTTCGTAAACTTTACCTACCAAAGCTTCTGATGGTTTTAAAGTCTTGGCACCTTCTTGCCATTTTGCTGGACAAGCTTCGTCTGGATGGCTCATGAGATATATGTTTGCTTTTATTTTTCTTAATAGTTCATCAGCGTTTCTTCCTACATTGTAGAAGTTTACTTCTGATGCTACCAATTTGCCTTCTGGATTTATGATAAAAGTGCCTCTTAATGCAAGGCCGGTGTTTTCATCATACACTGCGAAAAGCCTTGAAACTTTACCAGTAGGATCAGCTCCCATTTGGAATTTTATACCTTCCAAAAGTTTTTCATCTCTAGCCCAAGCTAAGTGCACATACTTTGTATCTGTGCTAACAGATACCAATTCCACACCATTTTTTTCGAGCTCATCTTGAATATTCTTGAGGTCAGCAAGTTCCGTGGGGCATACAAAAGTATAGTCAGCGGGATAGAAAAACAACACTGTCCATTTTTTGTTTGCCTTAGCCTCTGCTAAGCTAAATTTTCCAAAGGATCCAGTCTTTGGATTGTAGGTCTCCATTTCGAAATCTGGCACCATCATGCCAACATGAACATGTTCTGACATATTTCTTACCTCCTAAATAAGATTTATTATTAAATAATAATTATTTTAAATTGTAAAAACAATGATATTAATCAAATTCATCTTTTTTTTCAACGTTTTCTTTTTTTAAGCTTTTAACAAAAACAAAGCCTATTATGCCGAAAAACAATAGAAAAGCCCATACAACATTTATTAGAAATAACTTGGAATCTCCAGACAGATTTTGTATCATGTTATGCCTTGCATCTTTAATGCCATATCTTGAGGTTTAGATGCATGTAAAAGTGCTGTTTCCTTCGATATAATACCTTTGTTATACAGTTCCAACAAGTGCGTATCAAAATCCTGAGTACCATAGGCTGCTTTGTTGCGTCTTAAAAGCTCTGGTATTTCATCTAACCTTGTGGTATCCAACAATATATCTTTTACAGCACCTACGTTTAGAAGAATTTCTATCGCTGGAATTACTCCAGGTTTATCAACCCTTGGCAACAGCCTTTGGCTAAAAATAGCAACAAGAGAGCCTGCTAGCATAAGCTTTATTTGTTCCCTCATCTCCAGCGGAAACATGCCTATAAATCTATTTATGGTTTCTTTTGCATCTATTGTATGAAGTGTAGAAAAAACAAGATGTCCAGTTTCAGCAGCTTGAAGGGCTATGAGAGCGGTTTCTGTGTCCCTTATTTCACCTACAAGTATTACATCTGGATCTTCTCTTAAAGCTGCTCTTAGACCACTTTGGAAAGACATGGTGTCAAGCCCAACTTCCCTTTGAACTATAAAGGATTTTTTATCTTTATAAACATATTCTATTGGGTCTTCTATGGTTATAATAGTTCTATCGTAAACTTCGTTTATCCTATCGATTAACGATGCAAGCGTCGTAGATTTACCGCTACCAGTGGGTCCTGTTACCAATATAATACCTTTTGTATACTTTAATACAACATCTTGCATTACCTTTGGTAAGTTTATCTCTTCCGGATGGGGTATAAAGTTTGATAATACCCTTAGAGCTATGGCTGTATACCCTTTTTGCTTGTATATGTTGACCCTATATCTTGAAAAATCTGTTTCGTAAGATATGTCTATTTCTCCTTTTTCTTGAAATTCGTTTAGTTTATTGGGATACTTCTTAGTAAGCTCTTGCACGATATTTTGCATATCCTGTTCTGTAATTACCTGCAAAGACTCCTCTTGATATAGTTTTTTGTGGGCTCTAAAAAACGGTTTCGCACCTACTTTTAGGTGAATATCCGAAACCGAAGCTTCTTTGGCTTTTGATAATATATCTAAAAGCATAATAAATATTATACCATAGTGTTAGTTGCTGCCAAAAAGCTTGTTAACAAGTTCTTGGGCTCTTTTCTGTGAAAATTTATAATATGTATCTATTGTGGTTTTAATATCAGAATGCCCGACAAACTCTTTTACAATTTCTGCTGAAAATCCATAGTTTACCAAATTCGTAATATAAGTGTGCCGAAAGCTATGAATGCTAAAATCTATATTCAGTCTTTTGGATAATCTATCTGTATATACTTGCAAAACCCCTCTTTTAACTCTAAAGTTGTCTTCAAAGTTTCCTATCCATTCATATATTTGCAGTCCAATCTCTATGGTTTTATCCTTGTTAAAGCTTATAACTGGAGTTATGCGTGGTTTGTTTCTTTTTGTCATGTTGGCGTCCAATCTTATCCAAAGAATATTTGATTTATCTAAAAAAAAGTTGTCTGGTCTTAATTTTTCAAATTCTATAAGCCTTATACCGCTGTTGAGGAAAAGGTTGTATATTTTATAGTATTTAGTGCCTTTAACCGCTTTAAATATTTTTTCTAGTTCATCTTCGGATAGAGCTTTAGGTGGATATTTTTGTTTTTTCATATTTAAATCTTCTCTAACTTCTTCTATAGCTTTTAATATATCGTTGTAATTTTCCTCTGATAAAATATTTCTTCTATAAGCAAATTTAATATAATGTTTTAAGGCACTAAAAATAGCCAACATTGTTTGCGGAGACAAGGAAGCATAATCTACAAAACGATAAATATCCTTTGATACTATATTTGACAGATCTTCTTCGGTTTCTAAGTTTTTGGAAACAACATGCGAAAACGTTTTTATATGATTTATATAAGAATTTCTTGTGAAAGCACTCCTCGTCCTCTCTAAATGTTTTATCCAAGCATCTATTATACTCATATATACTTGCTTACAAATTCGTCTGCTATAGCTATATTTTTCTTTACCGATGCTACAGACTTTTTCCAAAGCTCTCTTTCAAAATCTGTCATTGGTACTTTCACAATTTTTTCAACTCCATTTTCACCAAGTTTTACAGGCACGCCTACACACAAGTTTTCAGCCTCATAATATTTAGAAGCTTCTTCATCTAAAAGCACAGAGCATGTTAAAACCCTTTTTGCATTTAACGCTACAGATTCTATCATCTCAACCACTGAAGCCGCTGGAGCATGATAAGCTGAAGTACCCATATAATCTACTATCTCACCGCCTCCAAACCTAGTTCTCTCTACTAGCTCTTTTATCTTTTTCTCATCGATTAAAGTTGATATAGGTATACCACCTACGTTTGAAACGCTTACCAAAGGTACCATCTCGTCTCCATGACCACCTATTACATAAGCATGCACGTCCTTTGGAGATACGTTCAGCTCTAAAGATATAAACGTTCTAAACCTTGACGAGTCAAGCACACCAGCCATTCCTATTACTCTTTTTCTATCGCATCCAAGCAATTTGTATACCGCATAAGTCATTATATCTACAGGATTTGTAACAACTATCACTATAGAATTTTTGGCGTATTTTTTAATCTGTTCTGATATTGTATTCATTATAGATATATTTATACCAAGAAGATCATCCCTGGACATGCCGGGCTTCCTGGGAAACCCAGCCGTTATTACCACTATGTCAGAACCATCCAACGCCTCGTAACCGTTTCCGTTTTGATCTACTACAAAACCATTTATATCCGTGTCTATTCCAAGAGCGCATGCCATTTGGAGCATATCAAGAGCTTTGCCTTTTACATGAGCGTACAGTTTCTCCCCATCTTTCTTTGGCAAATCAAAAAGCCTTATGTTTACAGCACCTTTAAGCACCAAAAGAGATGCTATGTGTTCTCCTACGTTCCCTGCACCTATGATAGAAACAGTTTTCTTGTGCCCCATGCTTATCTCCTATTCTTGGATTTTATATATCTTAAAAGCCCACCACCAAGAAGTATTTCTTTTTGTTTTGGCGTTAGATTGTAAGTTACTTCAATTTCCTCGCCGGTGGTCAGGTTTCTTACTTTCACAGGTTTACCTTCTTCTATTGACTTTCTTATATCTACTATCTCTATCTCGTCATTAAGTGAAAATTTATCGTAATCGCTTTTGTTAATAAACTCCAAAGGTGCTATACCAAAATTAACAAGATTGGCGTGATGTATCCTTGCAAAGGATTTGGCTATAACAGCCCTAACACCTAAAAATCTAGGCGCTAAAGCGGCGTGCTCTCTGGAAGATCCTTGCCCATAATTCTCACCACCTACTATGACACTTTCGTACCCTTGTTCTTTGTTTTGTTTTGTGCGTTTAACAAATTCAGGATCAACGAGATAATAAACGTATTCGGATATAGCGTATATGTTTGAGCGAAGTGGTAGTATTTGAGCCCCTGCTGGCATGATGTGGTCTGTGGTTATATTGTCTGTAACTTTTATTGCTACTTTAGCCTTTACATTGTCTCCAAAGGGATCAAAGTCTGGAAGAGGTTTTATGTTTGGTCCTCTATATATCTCTACTTTTTTTGCTTCTTCTTCTGGTAGTGGTGGTATTATGGCTTCGTCCCCATAGGGAAATTTTTCTGGCATTTCTACTTTTTTATACTGTATGTTTCTTTCCTTTGCTAACTTTCTTGGGTCTTTTATAACACCAGCTATAGCAGAGGCGGTACATACTTCTGGAGAAGCTAAATATACACTAGCGTCTTTGGTACCAGAACGTCCTTCAAAGTTTCTGTTGAAGCTTCTAACAGACACACCTCCTGAAGGCGGTGCATATCCCATACCTATACAAGGGCCACATCCACTTTCCAATATTCTAGCCCCAGCTTTCAAAAAATCTAACAATATGCCTGTTTGAGTTGCATATTCGAGAGCCTGCTTTGAACCAGGGGAAACGGCAAAAATAGTATCATCGTTTACTTTTTGCCCTTTTAAAAGCAACGATGCTCTTGTTAAATCAGCAAAGGAAGAATTGGTACAAGAACCTATTGCAACTTGATCTACTGGTATTCCCTCTACTTCACTGACCTTTTTTACATTGTCGGGTGAATGAGGACATGCTATCAAAGGCTCTAGCTCAGAAAGGTTTATAGTTATTACCTCGTCGTATTCTACATCTTTATCCGGTAGTATCTCCACAAAATCAGATTCTCTTCCCTGGGCTTTTAAAAATAGTCTCGTTTGCTCGTCAGATGGGAATATTGATGTGGTAGCTCCAAGCTCAGCTCCCATGTTTGTAATAGTTGCTCTCTCTGGGACCGTCAACGTCTTTACGCCTTCACCAAAATATTCAAAGATTTTACCAACACCGCCCTTTACTGTTAATCTTCTTAAAAGCTCCAAAATTATATCTTTTGCGCTTACCCACTCTTGCAACGATCCTATAAGCTCAACACCAACTATTTTAGGCATTTTTAAAGTAAATGGCTCTCCAGCTATAGCAGCAGCCACATCAAGGCCACCAGCACCTATAGCTATCATTCCTACTCCACCGCTCGTTGGAGTATGAGAATCAGAGCCTATTAGAGTTTTCCCTGGCTTTGCAAATCTTTCAACATGTACTTGATGACATATCCCGTTCCCTGGCTTAGAAAGATAAAGACCATACCTTTTAGCAACGCTTATAAGGTATTTGTGATCGTCTGGATTTTTGAAGTCCGTTTGAAGCATGTTGTGATCTATATAACTAACAGACAATTCTGTCTTTGCCCTATCTACACCCATGGCTTCAAACTGCAAATAAGCCATGGTGCCTGTGGCATCTTGAGTTAAAGTTTGGTCTATCTTTATAGCTATTTCTTCACCAGGTATAAGCTTTCCACTTACCAAATGGTTTTCTAAAATTTTATATGCTACTGTACCTTTTGCCATACGCTATATTATTCCTCCTTAATCCATATCTTCTTTTACTAGCATGTTTGATTTATCGTTGCTTACGTTGTTGTCAACGTCAAAAAATCTTGAACTCAATTTTTCTATAACTTTTGGTAAAGTAGTATATTCCATTTCTTCGCTTGGCAATCTATGGGGTTCAAAAATGCCTTGTCTTCTTAGTATGTTTGCTATATCAGAAGCTACTTTTCTAGCATAATCATAAGCTTTGTCTTTAAACATGTCCCTTGGACCTACCAACATACCGTTGGCTATTTGAAAACCAGCAGCTATCACCCTTGGTGGACCGTCAAACCTTGATGGCGTGGCATCTTCAAAACCGACAGGCATAATTGGTCCATTGTGAGAACCGCGCATCCATCCCTCTACTATCCAAGGCCTTGCAAAAGGCTCTAGAGCTTCACCTACCGCCGGAAAACCGCTTTGAGTACGTACAATCATAACTGGATCGTCTTTTCCTACATATTGGCCAGCTATTAAAGACAACTTTTGAATAGACGCGACGGCAGCTATTTCACCGTCTATGTTTCTATGCACCTCTTTAACCACATATTTTGATGCTGAACTGATAAGAGCCAACAAATCGTAAAGCTCTGACGGTGCGCTTAGCTTAACGGCTTTTCCAGTGTAAACGTCCAACACAGTAAAGGTAAAACCTTCGTGCATTTTTGGGTCTATAACAAGACCAGCGGTATTCATTGGGCTAGCAAACATCTCGTAAAGGGCAAGATTCCAAGCGCTAGGGGACGTTTTGTCTGCAAAATATACTATAACAGGTTCTGATGGCCTTTCTTCAAACTCCATTTCGGCAACACCAGGACCTAAACCTTTTATATTCCCACTAAAAGCGTCTGTCAACAAATCCTGACCAGCACCATAAAGTTTTAGCTTTTTTGCCACTTCAGTTCCAGCGCTGAAGGCATCCCATGCCAACTTATGTATTTTCTCGCTGTCAACACCATGTTGATGAGTCATAACAAGAGCTATGTCATCTCCGCAGGTAAGGACTTTTAAATCTATGATAAGATTACCTACAAACTTTCTAGCATATTCTTCTGTTGCTTTTACAACATCTGGATGGGTACAAGAATGACCCACATATCCTCCAATATCAGCTTTGATAACGCTTAAGGTTATTTTCATGGCTTTTCCTCCTTAAAGGTTTGTTATATATATTTTAATATATTTTCCAGCTTTTAAAATAAGAAATTTTATATAATAATTTTATGAAAAGCCTAAAAACTCTACATAAAACTTATAGAGCCCTGCTAGAACCTCATAAACTACACGATAAACTTGGAGATTTGTTTGAATTTTTTGAAGACGCTATCATCGTATCTTTGACATTGTTGCTATTTTATTTAAGTGTTCTCGCTATTATAGATATCGGTAGATATATGATATATGATAAATACTCATTCTCTAAGATACTTCCAAAGTTTACGTATCTTTTTATATTGGCAGAGCTTTTCAGGCTTATGATAGTGTATTTGAAAGAAAGGCGCCTTGATACAGCGCTTATTATAAAAACAACTATTATAGCTGTATTAAGAGAGCTTTTGATAAGGGCACCTTATATGCATATAGATGATTACATAGGTATTAGTATACTCCTTTCAGTCTTAGCTCTTATGTATTACTTGCCTAAGTATTTCTTTGTGAAAGATATTAGAAAGGGATATTATAAACGCTTTAAAGTATACAAGAAGGGGAAAAATTATATAATCAAATCAGAACCTATAGAAGAGGGATAGAAACTAAAATTTGCCATTTGAGAATTCAGCCTTATAAATTTTGTCATTCTTGTCTACCCAAAAATTTGCATAAAACTTCCTTTCTTCAACTTCTGGCGGAAAACAATCTACAGCTCCAAAATAATAAGAATAACCAGTGCAAGTGGATGGATACACATACCTTTTTACAAATATATAACTAAATATACGAGAGCCGTTTTTTAACTTAACAACGCTTGATGGCGGGCCAAATTCTTCAATAAGCTTACTTAAATCAGCGCCTACCAATGAGCTTACTTTAGATGAAACATAATAGTCATAGGTGTCGGTGCTACTGGCACAAGAAAACAAAAATAGTGCAGAAACTATTAATAGAGTCCAGGCGGTTCTAGAAACTCTTCTTCCACTTCTTTTGAGCTTCTTGGTATCTTTATTGAACTTAACCATTTATAAGTTAATATAAGCCAGATTGTTCCTATTGCAACATCAACTATAGACATAGTTTTTGGGCTTGTGAGAAAGATACCGCCAAAAAGACCTCCCAAAAAAGCGCCAACAAACTGATTCATATTGTAAAAGCCCATTGAAAGCCCTCTCAAATCCTTATGGGTTAACTTTGTCAAAAGAGACGGCATAATAGGTTCTAGCAAGAAAAATCCAATAAAGAAAAACATTATCAACAAAGCGCCAGCTAACACTCCCCTAAATACGAAAAACAATGTAAAACCAACTATCAAAGCAAAAATCGCCGTTAGAAAAACTTCCTTCATCTTAGCTTTTCTTTCTGCAACTATAGTGGCTGGTACCATTATAACTAACGCTAAAAATACTGTAGGTAAATACACTATCCAATGATGAGATTTTGGAAAACCATGTTTTATAAAATAAATGGGTACCACCGTAAATACAGAAACTAAAAAATAATGAGCTATGGTTACTGAAGTGTTTAACATTATTTGATTTTTATCCTTCATAAGCTTTAAGATATTTTTCAAAGACGGATGTATTTCTCTATCTTTCGCGTGTACTTTTGGCTCCTTTATAAAAAGCAAAATATATAACATCGCCACGAAAGATAGTATACCTGTAATATAAAACATCATAGGAACACCTAAATAATGAGCCATAATAGGAGCTACTACTATAGAAAAGGCAAAAACCATACCTATTGCTGCTCCTATATGAGCAAAAGCTTGTGTTCTTACCTCTTCTCGGGTGAGGTCTGCTGCTAAAGAAGATAAAGCTGAAGAGACAGCCCCAAACCCTTGGACAAACCTAGCTAACACCAGTTCTATAGCTGTATGGGCAAAACCAGCCCAAAAGCTTCCAAGTACGTAGGTTAGCATACCTATCGTTATAATAGGTTTTCTACCGTATTTATCAGATAGATAACCAAATGGAATTTGCAGAAACGCTTGAGCAAAACCATATGTACCAAACGCCAATCCTACGAGCATTGCCGTAGAACCTGGTAAGCTCTTTGCGTAAGGAGATAAAACTGGTAAAAGTAAGAAAAGCCCCAGCATTCTTACTGATATAGCAAATGTTATTCCTAATACCGCTTTTTTCTCTTCTTTGGTAAAACCTTTCATATAAGGATATTATAATAACAAATTATAAAAACTTCATAATAAATGATACTCATCATGCACTTTTAAAAGTTGTGCAAACTTTTTTATTTTATGTTATTATATTTTTAGTTAAGGTGAGTAGCTCAGTGGGAGAGCGACGCCCTTACAAGGCGTAGGTCGCAGGTTCGACCCCTGTCTCACCTATTTTAAACAACACTAAGGGGACAAGCATATGGATGTTAGGAAAGCCGTTATACCTTCTGCTGGGTGGGGCACAAGGTTTTTACCAGCTACTAAGGCAATGCCAAAAGAAATGTTCCCCATAATAGATAAACCAGTTATCCAGTTTATTGTAGAAGAGCTTTTGATGAGCAATATAGAAAACATAGTGTTTGTAACCGGAAGGCACAAAAGACCTTTGGAGCATCATTTTGATGTAAATACAGATTTGGAGATTTTTTTAGAAAAAAACAACAAGAAGGATCTACTTGAAAACATAAAAACGGTATCTCATTTGATAAATCCAATATATATAAGACAAAAAGAACAGCTTGGTCTTGGGCATGCTGTCTTAACAGCAGAACCTGTAGTAGGCGCAGAACCTTTTATTGTCTCTCTCGGAGATATAGTAATTCAGACAGATGTAAACATCATCTCGGAAATGAAAAACCTTTACAAAAAATTTGGCAAAAGTATAGTTGCAGTTTATGAAGTTCCAAGAGAAGAAGTATATAAATACGGCATAGTATCTGGAAAAGAAATAGAAGATGATATATTTCTGATAGAAAATATGGTGGAGAAGCCAGATGTAGAAACATCTCCTTCAAATCTGGCTATCTTAGGAAGATATCTTTTTACGCCTACTATTTTTGAGAAGCTTAAAAATACAAAACCTGGTAAAGGCGGAGAAATCCAGCTTACTGATGCTATGAAAATGCTGTTGGAAGACGAGGCTGTTTACGCTTATAAAGTTAAGGCAAGAGTATATGACACGGGTAACAAGCTGGATTATTTAAAAACTATAGTTGAATTTGCTTTACAAAGAGAGGACCTAAAAGACGAGTTTTTTAGCTTTTTAGAAGATATAGTAAAAAATAATGGCTTATTATAAATACAACCACGATATAAGCCTATTAACTGAAGAAGACCTGTATCTTTTTAACGAAGGCACCCATTACCACCTTTATGAAAAACTTGGGGCTCATGTGCTAAAAGATGGAGTATACTTTGCTGTGTGGGCTCCAAATGCAAAAGAAGTTTATGTAGAGGGTAGTTTTAACTTTTGGAATAAAAAAGAATACCCTTTAAGGCCAAAAGGAAGCTCTGGAATATGGGAAATTTTCATAGAAGGACTTCAAACTTATGAACTTTACAAGTATTATATAGTTTCAAACTTAGGTTATGAGTTAGAGAAAAGAGACCCATTTGCATTTTACACTGAAATCCCACCAAAAAGCGCCGGTATAATTTATGATATATCTGGATACCAATGGAAAGATGAGTCATGGCTTTTAAAAAGAAGACAATTAAACCACTATAAAGAACCTATAAGTATATATGAAGTACACCTTGGTTCTTGGAGAAGGACTTTAGAAAATAATTTTCTATCCTATAAAGATATAGCACATCAGCTTGTAGAGTATGTCAAAAACATGGGTTTTACTCACGTGGAATTTTTACCTATTATGGAACATCCTTTTTACGGGTCTTGGGGATATCAAACACTTTCTTATTTTGCTCCAACCTCTAGGTATGGGGAGCCAAAAGATTTTATGTATCTTGTAGACTTGTTACATCAAAACGATATAGGTGTAATACTTGATTGGGTACCATCTCACTTTGCCACGGACGATTACGGCCTTTCTTTCTTTGACGGGACGCATCTTTATGAGCATATGGATAGAAGGAAGGGGTATCATCCTGACTGGGGAAGCTATATATTTAACTACGGAAGACACGAAGTTAGAGCGTTTTTAATAAGCAGTGCAAATTTTTGGTTTGATAAATATCATGTAGATGGCATTAGGGTGGATGCCGTTGCTTCTATGCTTTATCTCGATTATTCGAGAAAAGAGGGCGAATGGGAACCAAATATTTACGGTGGTAAAGAAAACTTAGAAGCTATTGATTTTCTAAGAAAATTAAATGAAGCGGTATATATCTTTAATCCAGGAATATTTACAGTAGCAGAAGAATCAACAGCTTGGCCCATGGTTACCAAACCTACTTACATAGGCGGGCTTGGATTTGGTTTCAAATGGGATATGGGGTGGATGCACGATACTTTGAGATATTTTTCTAAAGACCCAATACATAGAAAATATCATCAACAAGATATAACGTTTAGAATGCTTTACGCTTTTAACGAAAACTTCATATTACCACTCTCCCACGACGAGGTGGTGCACGGAAAGGGTTCACTAATCGGTAAGATGCCTGGTGATTACTGGCAAAAATTTGCAAATTTGCGACTGTTGCTATCTTATATGTATGCGAGCTCTGGTAAAAAACTTCTTTTTATGGGAAATGAGTTTGGCCAATTTGACGAGTGGAACCATGATAAAAGTTTGGATTGGCACCTTCTAGAGTTTGATTCGCATAAAGGTGTACAAAATTTGGTAAAAGATTTAAACAAGATTTATAAAAACGAGATAGCTTTACACGAATTAGATCATGATCAAGAAGGTTTTGAATGGGTTGATTTTCAAGATGTAGAGCAGTCTATTTTTTCGTTTTTAAGAAAAGCCAAAAACGGTGACTTTGTGCTATGCATATTTAACGCTACGCCTGTTCCAAGACATCATTACAAAGTAGGTGTTCCAAAACCGGGCTTTTATAAAGAAATATTAAATTCAGACTCTATCTACTATTGGGGTTCTAACGTTGGAAACGATGGATTTATAGAAGCTAAAAACGAACCCTGGCATAAGTTTAACTTTTCTATAAGTTTAACGCTCCCGCCGTTAGGAGCGCTATTTTTAAAATTAGCTTGATTTTATATAGATTTTATATTGATAGTATAAAATATCTTCAATGAACAACCTAGGTTTTCTTCATTTTGAGGGTTTAGGAGCTGTTGTATTGGTTGTTATAGTAATAGCTGTAGCGGGAGCTCTTGTATTGGCACAAAAACTTGATAAAGACGAAGAAGAGGAAGTAGACTAACTTAGTAGAGCGTCTACAAACGTTTCCGGATCAAAAGGATCTAAATCTTCCATTCTTTCGCCATCAGCTGTCATATATATTGGTAGCGCTAAATCTTTACATATAGAAATAACACTTCCACCTTTGGAAGTACCATCTAATTTTGTTATCACTAAACCGTTTATATCTACAGCCTCTTTAAATATTTTTGCTTGAGATATAGAGTTTTGGCCTATAGTAGAATCTATAACCAACAAAGCTTTGTGAGGGGCTTTTTCATAAGCTTTTTGAATAGACTTTTTAATTTTTCTAAGTTCATTTATAAGTGGCTCTTTCGTATGCAATCTTCCCGCCGTATCTATGATTACTACATCATAGTTTTCTTCCAAGCCTTTTTTAGTAGCTTCAAAAGCCACTGACGCTGGATCAGAACCTTCTTGTTTTTTAACTATGTCTACTTGAGCCCTCTGAGCCCATACTTCCAACTGCTCTATGGCAGCAGCTCTAAAGGTATCTGCTGCTCCAAGAAGCACTTTCTTGTTTTGAGCCTTGTATATGCTAGCCAATTTTCCTATCGTAGTAGTTTTGCCAGATCCGTTAACACCTAAGAACAATATAACAAACGGTTTTTCTTTTTCATTTAAAAGCTCGAAAAATAAATCTTTATTACCACAATTTTTTATAATGCTTAAAAGCTCTTCTTTTAAGAGTGGTTTGAGTTGCTCTGCTGTCTGCAAATTGCGTTTTATAGCTTCTTTTTTGAGATTTTCTACAATATTTAAAACAAGCTTAACGTTTATATCTGCTCTTATTAGCTTCTCCTCCAGTTCTTCAAAAAGCTCTTCGTCTATTTTTCTATTTATGAAAATAGTGTTTAACAAAATGGTGTCTTTTGTTTTTTTGAGGGTTTTGCTTATTTTTTCAAATAGACTTTCTTTTGGTATATCTACTATTCCTAATATTTTTTTGAGGTCAAATAAAAGCTCTTCTACTTCTTTTTTCTTATCGTAAGGGACTATTTGATAAGCTCTATTGATAAATTCTAAAGCATTTTGGTAATTCCCTATGTGTTTGTACAAAAGCCCTACTTTATATAAGCTGTTGAAATCTCCTATTTTTAAATATTCCTCTATAGCTTTTGTAATATATCCAGACTCTTCGTATACCAAAGCCCTTTCTGGAGCCCTGCCTACATCTTTATACTTTTCTATAAGCGTGTAGGCTTTGTAATATTCATTATTTTTTAAGTATAAATCAAATAGTATTTTTCTTAGTTCTTCGTTGTCTTTAAATTTTTCTAATATAGATTCTGCTTTAGAAGTTTTGCCGCTTTTTATAAGCTCTAATATAGCTTCTTTAGACCCTTCCTCTGCTTTTTTCTCAGTATCCGACTTTTTCCAAAAAAACATATTTATATATTCTATACGAAAGTGAGAGCTTTATCAACTAATTTGCTTTTACATTTATGCAGTTATTGCATACTCCGTATAGAAAAACCTCTACATTTGCAACTCTAGCTATATTATCATTTTTGATGCCGTTTAGATTGACAGATATAGGTTCCATATCATAGATACTACCACAGTGC
>NZ_JBMFST010000039.1:0-14356 GCF_049967395.1 Hydrogenobaculum sp.
GTTAGGCATGCCGCCAGCGTTCGCGCTGAGCCAGGATCAAACTCTTCAAAGAATTTTATCCATGGCTTTTGATGTTAATGATGTTGCTACGCTATCCTCTTATTCAGCTATTGAAGTACGACCGTTGATAGCCATCTTTTTGAAGCTATCAACCAATTGAGAATATTAAGTATATACCATTAATATCTTTTTGTCAAGTGGGTTTTATATGATTTAGATTAGGGTGGGGGTTATTTTAAAAGCATAGCACACTAAGGGAAAATATAATATATTTAAAATTATGAGCGAATTTGCAAGCATTGAAGAAGCTATAGAAGATATAAGAAACGGTAAGATGCTTATAGTTGTGGATGACCCTTCCAGAGAGAACGAAGGAGACCTTGTTATGGCTGCTGAATTTGTAACGCCGGAGGCTATAAACTTCATGGCTACTCATGGAAGGGGTCTTATATGTCTTACTCTTGAAGGGAAAAGGTGTGATGAGCTTTCGCTTCATCCTATGGTAAGCATAAATACGGATCCAAAAGGAACTGCTTTTTGTGTATCTATAGATGCTCATCCTAAACACGGTACTACCACAGGTATATCGGCTTTTGATAGAGCCAAGACTATAAAGCTTGCCATTAGCGAAGATGCTAAGCCATCGGATTTTATAAGGCCAGGACACGTGTTTCCTATAAGAGCTAAGGAAGGCGGTGTTTTGGAAAGAGCTGGGCACACAGAGGCTTCGGTAGACCTTGCAAAGCTTGCTGGTCTTTACCCAGCTGGGGTGATATGCGAGATTATGAATAAAGACGGCACGATGGCTAGATTGCCAGAACTTCAAACTTTTGCAAAAGCTTTTAATCTAAAAATTATTACTATTGAAGACCTTATAAAATATAGGTTAAAGAAAGATAGGACTATAGAAAGGGTTGCAAGCGCTACTTTGCCTACCGCTTACGGGCTTTTTAAAGTGCATGCTTACAGGAATAAACTAAACGGTGAGGAGCAAGTGGCTCTTACCATGGGAGAATGGAAAGAAGACGAACCTGTTTTGGTGAGAGTGCATTCTGAATGTCTTACCGGTGATGTGTTTAGGTCTTTAAGGTGCGACTGCAGGTCTCAGCTTGAAGCTGCCCTTGAAGCTATAGCTAAAGAAGGCAAAGGTGTTTTGGTTTACTTAAAGGGTCATGAGGGAAGAGGTATCGGTATAGCAAACAAAATAAAGGCTTACGCTTTACAAGAACAAGGTTATGATACAGTAGAAGCCAACGAAAAGATAGGCTTTCCAGCGGATTTGCGAGAGTATGGAACAGGTGTTCAAATACTTCTTGATTTGGGTGTAAGAAAGATAAGGCTTTTAACCAACAATCCACGTAAGATAGTAGCTCTTAAAGGATACGGCTTAGAAGTGGTAGAGAGAGTACCTATAGCTATAAATCCCAACGAGTGCAACAGAGTTTATCTTGATACTAAGAAAAACAAGCTGGGTCATATGTTGTGAAGCATATTTTAAAAGCTGTCGCATTGTTTACTTTTGTAGCAGGTTTTAGTATATTCTATGTAATTTATAAGACTTTTAACAAATATACAGTAGACGTTTTGTATAGGCTAAACTTTAGATATGTGCTTTTGGCTCTTCTTTTGAGCTTTTTATATCAAACTTTTGACGTGCTTAGACTTTTTACCCTTTCAAAAGCCCTAAACGTTAGATATCCGATATTTTACGGCTACATTATGTCTTTTATAAATACTTTTGCGGCTACAGTCACACCTCTTCACATAGGAGGAGAACTAGCCAGTGTTTATATGTTAAAAAGAAGAGGCGTACACCTTCACAAAACTATGAGCATAGTCACTATGAAAACGCTTTCTGGTATGTTTTTTTTTATTGTGGCCTTTCCTATAACAGCTTTTTACCTTTATCAAAAGCCAAAGCTTGGCTTGGATGTCCTTAAGATTTTTCTAGTGTCCTTTGGTATTGGGTTTTTAATATATATAGGTGCTAAACTTTTTTTTAAAAGCAACATACTTAGCGACAAGAGAAAGTTAAACATAAAATATACACTAAGAAAATATGCGGCAACGTTGAGGATTTTTTTAAGAATTAAGAAAAGCAGTGTTTTTTTGGCTTTTTTTTACTCTGTTATGCTATATATAACATTTTTGAGCATAGCCCCGGTGCTTATAAAAGCTTTTGGAAAGAATGTGGATATTGTAAGCAGTATGTTGAGGCAGTTGGGTCTTTTGTATGGTATATACATGAGTCCTACTCCCGGTGGGGCTGGTGTAGGAGAGATAGGAGGGCTTGAGGTGTTTAAAGCTTATCTTAGTTTCTACGAGTTAGGGCTTTTTGTAATACTTTGGAGGTTTGTAAGTCAGTATTTTTCAGCTTTTATAGGCTGGATATTGTTTCAAATAATCCTTATAAAGGACAATGAAAAACAGACTTAGTTTTTATCTTGGTGTTGGGTTCTTATACTCTTTTTTATGCTATTACTGGATTTTTTATACGCTTTATAAATTTGGTGAGATGAATATATTTTTGGTGGTTTTGCTTTTTCTTGTTTTCTTGGTGGCTGTTGATATACTTCAATTTGGAAGCGTTTACTTGTTTCAAAAGCTTTATAAGTTTAACATTTACATGTTTCCAGCGTCGTGGATAAGCGTTGAATATCTTAGAGAGTTTTTGCCTTTTGACGGTTTTCCTTGGTACCCTGTAGGGACTTTAATAGTACATGTGCCTATTTTAAAGTACGCTTTGGCGTTTTTTGGTGTATATGGAGTAGGTCTTTTTTTGCTTTATTTTTTTGTTAGTTTTAAAAGCAAAAAACAATTTATTTTTTCTATTGTTCTTACGATATTTTTAGCGATCATTTGTTATAATTACAAATCCTATGTTTATAGCTTTTACAAAGATAAACACTCTATAAAAGTAGCTACGATACAGCCAAACATAGATGAAAACATAAAACTAAACTATTATCAGTTTGAAAAAGAATCGCTGGTTTACTTTCCTTTGCTAGGAAAAGCTATAAAAGAGCATGCAGACCTTATAGTGCTTCCAGAATCTGCCTTTCCATTCTTATACTCGGATTACAACGATCCTGTAAGAGAGCTTTTTATGTATTATACTTACTACAAACCTTTTGTAGTGGGGCTTGTGGATATAAAATACAAGGGCGATAAGATACTTCCCACCAACAACGCCTACTCTTTTTACCAAGGCAACATGATAGACTATTATTCTAAAATCAAGCTTCTTCCCTTTGGTGAGTATATGCCTTACCCTTTTAAGTTTGCTAAAAAGCTATTTGCCGCCATAAACGGTATAGATTTTGTACCCGGTAAAAGTATGAGACCTATAAACGTAATCGTGAATGGACATACTTATAAAGTAGCCACGCCAATATGCTTTGAATTGGATTTCTCTTCTTACGTAAGAGAATTGTCTTTGCATAGCGATTTTATAATAAACCTTACAAACGATGCTTGGTTTGGTCCTACCTTAGAACCTTACGAGCACAACGACCAAGCTGTTGCAAGGGCAATTGAAAACGGAGAATACCTTATAAGGTCCAACAACTCTGGTATATCTGCAATAATATCTCCACTTGGTGATGAAAAAATATTACCCTTTGGTGCAAAAGGTGTGCTTGCGGGTTATATAAAACCTTACAAGCTAAAAACACCCTTTGACATGTTTGGCTATAAACCGCTTGTTTTTAGTATCGTTTTTATAAACATTTTTTACTTTTATAGATTTTGGGCTTTTAAAAAAGTTAGTAAATAGCAATCGTAGTATGATATAGATCTATGATTATCAAGTCATAAAAATTAATTTTAAACTAGCGATTCTCATAAAATACCTTCAAAAAGTTTATATCTTTTTAAATTAAACGGAGGTAAAGTATGGCAGTAAAGGAAATTTTGGAAAAAATCAAAACTCTTGATTTGAAAGATTTAAACATTCAAGAGCCCGCCAGCATAGTTAAGGATTTAAAAGTGACTGGAGATGTTATAAATTTAAAGTTGGCTGTACCAGAACCTGTTAAGGAGCAGGTGAAAAATCGTTTTGAGAGCCTTATAAAAGAAACAAATCAGAACCTAAAGCCAAACATAGAATTTGTAGAAGGTGAGCCGAAGAAAAACCCCTTTGAACAGCCTGTTTTTAGCAAAAGAAGTATAAAGGGTGTAAAAAGGATTATTCCTGTGGCCAGCGGTAAAGGGGGCGTTGGTAAATCTACGGTGGCAACGAACTTGGCTATGGCTTTAAGCAAGCTAGGTAGAAGCGTTGGGCTTTTAGATGCAGATATTTATGGTCCTTCTGTACCTACTATGCTTGGTACCAAAGGAGCGAGGCTAACCGCAAACGTATTTAATAAAATAATACCCATAGAAAAATACGGAGTAAAGATGATATCCATGGGATTCTTGCTTCCTTCCGAAGATACCCCTGTAATATGGAGAGGACCTATATTGATGCAAGCGTTAAATCAATTCCTGTTTGATGTAGATTGGGGGCCGTTGGACTATCTAATACTTGATTTGCCTCCGGGGACCGGTGATGTTCAACTAAGCCTTGCGCAAAACACGGCTATAGACGGTGCTGTGGTGGTAACTACGCCTCAAGATGTGGCTTTGGTGGATGTTAAAAAGGCAGTATCCATGTTTAGAGAAGTGAATATACCTATACTTGGGGTTGTGGAAAATATGGCTTATTTTGTATGTCCAGAAACTGGAAAAGAGTACCGCATATTTGGAGAGAGCAAAGTACCCCAGTTTGTGCAAACTTACAATCTAAAGCTTTTAGGTTCAATACCCATAGAGCCAGATGTTACAAAGTATGCAGATGAAGGAATGCCTATAGTAGAAGCTTCGCCAGAATCTAGGACGGCTAAGGCTTTTATGGGAATAGCAAAAATAGTTGATTCTATATACCAAGGAGGTAAATAACATGTTTTTTAAGAAGGCAGGGGAAAAGACGGTTTACTTGGATCACATAGCCACTACTCCGGTGGCTCAGGAAGTTTTAGAGGCAATGCTGCCTTATTTTAGAGAAGTTTTTGGAAATCCAACATCTTTACATAGCTTTGGTCAGCAGGCTAAAAAGGCTATAAATCAGGCAAGAGAGCAGATAGCTTATTTTATAAACGCTAAAAGCCCAGAAGAAATAGTTTTTACGTCTGGTGGCATAGAGGCTAACAACTTAGCTATAAAAGGAATAGCCAAATCTTACGAGAAAAAGGGCAAACACATTATCACCACGCCGATAGAGCATCATTCTATACTACATCCTTGTAAAAATTTAGAGAAAGAAGGTTTTGAAGTTACATATCTTGAAGTAGATAAGTATGGATTTGTAAACCCTCAGCAGTTAGAAGAAGCGGTAAGACCAGATACCATACTAATCTCTATAGGGCATTCGAATAGAGAAATAGGCACCATTCAGGACATAAAAAATCTTGTCTCTATTGCAAAAGCTAAAAACCCTAAGGTCATATTCCACAGCGACATAGCTCCTTCTTGCGGTCATACTCCTATTGATGTGCAAGAACTCGGTATAGACGCGGCTTCTTTTACAGCCCATCTTATGTATGGACCAAAAGGTGTTGGTGCTCTTTGGACTAAGAAAGGTGTTAAGATAAAACCTCTTATAGAAGGCGGTGTTCAAGAGCGCGGTGTTAGAGCCGGTACTGAAAACGTGCCCGGTATAGTGGGTTTTGGAGCGGCTGCAGAGCTTGCCATGAAAGAGATGGACGATAGGGTAAAACGCCTTTCTTCTTATAGGGATAAAGTGAGAAAAGCCCTTGAAGAAAATCTTGATATGATAGAGTTTACTGGACATCCAACCCAAAGGCTTCCTCATCATCTTTCTGTGATTGTGCATCTTATAGAAGGTGAGGCTATGCTTCTTAGGTTGGACCTACAAGGTATAGAAACAGCTTCTGGTTCTGCCTGCGTGTCTACAGCTTTAAAACAATCTCACGTTATAGCAGCCATAGGCATACCAAAAGAAGTATCTAATGGCTCATTGGTATTTAGCTTCGGAAGAGACAACACCGATGATGATATAGATTATGTGGCAAGAGAGTTTCCTAAGGTCATCAAAAAGTTAAGGGAAATATCTCCTTTTGATAGGTCAAACTGGGATAACTACGTAAAGTCAAAAAAATAATCTATTTTATAACCTTTTCTATGGGGCTTTGCTGCCCCGTTCAAAAATATTTTTTTTCAATGTCTTTATGATACTGATTAAGTATAAATTTTATTTATAGTGCTATAATATATAGTTAAGAGTGGTTGGATGATAGACATTGTTAAGCTTAAAACTTTTATAACCGTAGCGGATCTTGGAAGTTTCTCAAAATCTTCAGATGTGCTTTACGTCACTCAGCCAGCTATAACCCAGCAGATAAAATCTTTGGAAAAAACCATCGGTTGCAAACTGTTAAGAAGGCAAGGGGGTAAAATAGTTTTAACAGAAGAAGGAGAGAGGCTTTATCAAAAAGCAAAGCTTCTTTTAGAAAGCTACGACAACCTCGTAAAAGAGATGTCACAACTAAAAAAAGATATAAAAGATACGCTTTATATAGGCTCTAGCCCTACCTTTGGCGAGTACAAACTCCCAAAACTCATAGTGGATTTTCAGAAGCTTTATCCGGGTATCACCGTAAAGCTTTACGTAGATACATCTAAGAAGATAGAGGATAGCATAGTAAATGGTCTTATAAACGTAGGCGTGGTGGACAAAGAAGCAGATTCTAAAATAAACAGCGTTGAACTTTTCAGAGACGAGCTAGTGTTGTGTGTGGGGAAAAATCACGAGCTTGCGAAAAAAGACATCATAGAGCCAGAAGATCTTTATACTATAGACCTTGTGATGAGAGAGGCATATTCTTGCACGAGAAAAACCGTAAAAGAAACGCTGGAAGCTATGGGTATAAATTTTGAGCTTTTAAACATAAAAATAGAAACAAACTCTATAAGATCTATTATGAATATCGTAAAATCTGGATACGGAGCTTCGTTTTTCCCTAGAAACTCGATACAAAAAGATATTGAAGAAGGTGAGCTTGTGCCTGTTAAGATTAGAAACTTTAGCGCTTACAAAGTTTTTAACGTAATATATTATACCGATTTCACGAAATCAGCCCTTGTGGATAAATTTATAAAATTTCTCCTTGCCAACAAAGAAGCTCTTGGAGAGGCTGTTGGGTTTCAATCTTAAGGATAAAATAGACGCCGTTATATTTGACGTAGATGGTGTTTTGATAGACGTAAGGCCTTCTTATCACAAAGCCATATACGAGACATTTAAGCATTACACCGGTAAGGACTTGAAAGAAGAAGATTTTACATTTGTAAAAAAGAAAGCTGGCATAAACAACGATTGGGAAAGTAGCTCCGTTTTGATATTGATGGCGTTTGGATATATAACCAAAGAAGAAGCTTTGCAGTATACTGAAAATCAAACCTATGTCCAGCAAAAAATTTTTAAGAACCCCTACTTTGATTACAACGAGCTTGTAGATGTCTTTGAGGCTTTTTATAGAAAATTTAGAGAAAACGAAATACTTCTTTTGGATAAAAGCTTTTTAAAAGCCCTTAAAAAAAACTATAAAACTGGTATAGTGACCGGAAGACCCAAAGATGACTTGGTATTTTCTTTGAAGCTTTTTGGTATTGAGGATATGTTTGATTTTACGGTGGACGACGATTATACAGAGGACAAAACCAAGAGAAAACCAAGCAAAGAAGCTCTAAAGTTTTGTGTAGACGCAATTTGTAAAAAAGGCGGGGTCTACATTGGCGATACTATAAGCGATATAATGATGACAAAGCATTACAACGACTTTTACAAGCCTTATGTGTATTATATACACTGCAATTTTTACAACGAAGAAAACACCTCCTTGCCAAGAGAATATGTCTATGCTACGGTAAAGTCTCAAAAAGAGTTAGAAGATTTACTTTTATGATTTTATACCGTTTATATAGCTAAGCAAGACTTGGTAATGGTAATTTATAAGTACGGTTTTCTCGTGGGATATTTTTTTATCTTTTACCTTATCAGGGTGATATTCTTTCATCATTTTTCTATAGGCTTTTTTTAATCTATCTTCGTCAAGTTCTTCTAAGCCGAAAAACTTCATAGAATCCGATATTTTGGAGGAAAAACCTTTTGGGTTTCTGCAAAACCTCCAATAAGTGGAAACGTAGGATTTTGTGATGTTTTTTCTCAAGGAGCAGTATCTATCAAAACACTCTACAAGCTTTGTATAGGGCATATATTTGTATAGGGTTTTTATTATAAATTTATCAAACCATTCTTTTATAAATTCTTCTTCGTTTAAATAGCGATATTCCCTATAAAGGTTAAAAAATGAAGACTGAAACTCTGACAATCTGTTTTGGTATATATAATCTACGATCTTTTCATGGAAACCCATTTTTGTCTTCAAAGATCTTGTCAATATCTATTATAATGAGTATGCCGTTGTCCACTTGGGCTATATTTTTTACATATTCGCTGTATCTTCCTACCATAGGGTTTGGTTCTAAATCGTCTTCTCTTACCTTTATAACGCCGTAAATCTCATCCACTATGATGCCAATCTTTCCAAACCTTGTTTCCAATATTACTATCCTTTGAGATTCCCTAGTTTCGCTTAACCCAAGTGTCTCTTTTAAAGAGACTATAGCCATTATCTCACCGCGTATATTGATTACTCCTCTTATGTGGCTTTTCGAAAAAGGTACAGGCACTATATCCCTAATTTTTGTTATTTCTACCACTTTTGTAAGCGGTATACCCATAAGCTCATTCTCTAAATAAATAGCCAAAAACTCCAATATGTTCGTTTGAACCTTCTTGCCCCTTTGAACAGCCGTTTGCGTTGGTGTGCTTTCAGCTTTTAATATGTCTGCCATAAAATCCTCCTTTTATATTATATTAACATAATATTGTCATAGTTTAGTAAAAAATTTTTAAATTTTTGTAAAATTACAACCTTAGGACTGCATTTTCTAAAAACATTCTAACAGATGGTTCCTTTGAATTTAGGAACTCTTCTTTGGTGCCTAAAAATTTTTGTTCTCCTTTGTCTAACACCATTATTCTGTCGCTAATACTAAGAGCGCTTACCATATCGTGGGTTACTACGATGGACGTTATACCTAACTTAATTTTTAGATCCAGTATCAATCTGTCTATTATGCGGCTTGTAATTGGATCAAGGCCAGACGTAGGCTCATCGTAGATGATGATCTCCGGGTCCGTGGCAAGGGCTCTTGCCAAGCTTACTCTTTTTCTCATACCTCCAGAAAGCTCCGACGGCATAAGGTAGAGTACCGACTCGTCTAGGTTTACCTCTTTTAGTTTTTCTGTGGCTATTTTTATTATTTCGTCTTTGGGTTTGTTTGTATGCTCTAAATAGTAAAAACCTATATTTTCCCAAACTCTAAGGCTATCAAACAAAGCTCCTTCTTGAAAAACGTATCCCATTTTCATCCTTATTTTGTTTAGCTCATCTTTGTTTAAGTTTACTATAGATTTACCTTCAATCTCTATGTCTCCTTCGGTGGGTTGCCAAAGCCCTATTATGTGTTTTGTAATAGATGTCTTGCCGCTACCGCTACCCCCTATTATGGTAAATACCTCTTTTTTGTAAACGTCAAAGGATATATTTTTTAATATGGTCCTATTGTTTATTACCTTTGTAAGATTTCTTACTTTTATTGCGATATCCATCTATTCTATGTGAAGAAAGTCTATAGCTTGAAGACACCTAATGACTACGTTTTCAAAGTTTATATCAAGCACATCCATTACGGCTTTTAGCTGTTCTTCTTCTGATAAGGCTTTGAAAGAGTCCGATTTTATGCCTTTTTCATGAAGAAGTACCGGTATGAAGTGTCTTCCGAGGACAAAAAAAAGATAGGAAAGCTGATTTTCTGACAGCTTTGGAAAGTTGTTGAAAGTCTTCATCGTTTGTTCTACACCCCAGATAGCCCATCTTCTTACCTCTTCATCTTTTGTTCTTGATTCAATGCCACCTATAATGGCTGAAGCTATGGCCAAGGCCAGCCTTTCGGTGGTGGATTGATTTACAAAGTCTTGCTTGTAGTTTTGTATGTTTTTAGTAGCATCTTTGTACTTCTCGTACAAATCTATGTATTTTTGAAGGGGTTTTATGGGATCGTCAATGTATGCCACGCTTTTAACCAGGCGTTTCCGCTTTTTGGTAATCTTTACAATCTATTTGAGATACATCAATATTTGGTAATTTTTCTTCGTATACGTTGTGAAAACCACATAAGCTGCAAGCAATCTCCACAAGATAACCGTTTCTCTTATGCCCTATATCGTTTTTGCATATGGGACATTCGCCCTCCTGTGCTCTTACACAGTCTTCTAGTTCCTCTTTCTTTAGACATTCCCATACTTTTTTAACGTTTTTTATAGCATGTTGAAGCTCTTTGCTGTTCCATTCTGCACCGCAGTCAAGACACCTAAACTCTTTGTAATTTCCCTCGTCTATGAGCCTTATTATGTTTTTAGAACCGCAGTTGTTGTCAACACATAAAAGGCCTATCTGTTTTTTGCTTAAAAGCTCTAAAATATTTTTAAAATCTAAATCGTAATGATTTGGTATTTTGTCTTTTAAAGTATAACCACAGCAAAGACAGTTAGCCTCTACCCTTGGGTAGGGCTCGTCTAACTCGCAAACCTTCAGAGCTACATGATAACAATAAGGACAAACCTCTAAATGAGTCAAACATATCATACTAATATAATATCATGTTTTGTTATAAAAACTATGTTTAATGTTTGAATGGTATGCTTATCCAAAGCTCTTCTGCCGAATTGTCTTTTTTAAGCTCCACCTCTATGTTGTTTACATCAAACTGGTAATATTTTGAGAAAACCGCTATAAGATCATCTCTTAAAGAATCTATAAAATTTGGTGCTAATCCCTTTCTTTCATAAGCGAGCACCATAGTAAGACGCTGCTTGGCAACATCTTTGCTCTTATTCTTAAAAAATATATCTAATATACCCATTTTTACCTCCCGAAGAGTTTTGCTAGTAAACCCTTCTCTTTGTTGTAGAGGGTAAGAGGCACATTTTCACCGGTTATCCTTCTTGCTATATCCATTATCGCTTTTGATGCGTTGTATGATTCATCGAGCACTATAGGTTCACCTCTATTTGTAAAATCTACAAGCTTCTCTTCTTCCGGAACAACTCCAAGCACCGGTACTTTTAAAACTTCTACTATATCATCTATGGAAAGCATCTCCCCTTTTTTAACCTGATGCCATCTTATGCGATTTATGACAATCTTGTAATCACTTTTACCCATGCTTTCCATAAGGCCTATAGACCTGTCTGCATCTCTTACCGATGATACCTCTGGGTTTACCACCACTATAGCGCTATCTGCTGGAGTTACCGCATTTTTAAATCCTTGCTCTATACCGGCCGGTGAATCTATTATTATGTAGTTGAATTTCCTAGATTCTTTAAAATCTTCTATAAGCTTGTTCCATTTTGTTGGGTCTATGGCGTCTTTGTTCTTTGTTTGATTTGCCGGCAAAAGCCATAAAGGTAATCCTCTTTTATCTTTTACCAAGGCTTTTTCTGGGCTCACTCTTTGCTCTATCGCATCTAACACGTCGTAAACTATACGATTTTCAAGCCCAAGTATCATGTCAAGATTCCTAAGACCTATATCGGCATCTATTACTAGCACGCTTTTCCCCAGTTTTGCCAAAGCGGTGCTTATGTTGGCGGTCATCGTAGTCTTGCCAACACCACCTTTGCCAGATGTAATAACGATAACTTTTGTATCGCTCATCAAAAACCTCCTATAGGTTCTAATATTATTTTATTATCTATAACTTTTGCTATCTCGGCCTCTTGAGGTTCTTCTTCGTCTTCCCCTCTTATGGCTATATGATGTCCTATCCTTAGTTGTTGAGGCATCATCTTCTTTGCCACCACCACAGAGCTATCGTCTCCTATAGCTCCAGCATGAGCATAACCTCTTAAAGTACCCATAACCACTATGTTTCCAGCGGCTACAACTTCTGCCCCTTCGTTTACATCGCCTAATATTAATACATCTCCGCCGTGCTCTACCGTTTGCCCTGAACGAAGGTTTTTATTTACTATCAAAAGCCTAGATACGTTTGTGGGTTTTTGTGCGCTTACCGTTTGAACGCTCATTGTTTTTATGCTTTTAACATCTTTTTCTTCTAAAAGTTTTTCTATTTGTTTTAAAGTTTCTTTATCTATGCTATCATCTGCTTCTATGAGAAAGTAGCTGTTTGAGAATACGTTTGAGTTTATCTTTTCTACAAGTTCATTTATAAGGTTTTCTTTTGTGGTGTCTTTTAGTGAAAGCGTCAAGCTCACAACGGGCAACGTTATACCTTTTATCTTTATCATATTAATATGATATCATATTTGTATGAATTTGGAAAATCTTGCCAATATTTTTGATTCAATATCTGGGGCTTACGATAAGTTTGTAGGATTTATAAGTCTCGGCCAAAACAAAAAATGGCACAAAAGCATAGCCTACGAGTTAAAACCTGGAAACATGTTGGATATTGGTACTGCCACTGGAGATGTTATTTTTAGGGCTTTTGAGCAAAACAAAATAAAAACTGGTTTTGGTATAGACTTGTCTATCAAGATGCTTAAAATAGCCAAACAAAAACTAAAAGGAAAACCCGCTTATTTGTTTATAGCTTCCGCTGAGAGCATGCCTTTTAAAGACGGGGTTTTTGATAACATATCTATGTCTTTGGTTTTTAGACATATAATAAACAAAGATTCTATGCTAAAAGAGATAAATAGGGTTTTGAGAAAAGGCGGCAGGTTTATAGTCCTCGATACTACAAAGTTTATTGGTATGGATTTCTTTGCTAAAATATCAAAAACGTTTTTAAGACCTCTTGGTATAGCCATCTTTGGCAACAAAAATTGGGATTTTTTTATACACTCTTTGGAAAACAGCCTATCTACCGAAGAGATAAAAAATCTTTGTGAATCCTATGGGTTTAAGTTAGTAAACAAGAAGCTTTTTGTCTTTGGTATGGTAGGGTTGCTTGTGTTTGAAAAGTCTTAGGCAAAGCTCTTGATAGTTTTATTAGCAGGCGTTTATTATTTCTAAAAATGTGTTTGGCTCTAAACTTGCACCGCCTACCAAAAGCCCATCTACGTTTGGAGCTTTTAAAAACTCTTTGGCGTTTTGCGGGTTTACGCTACCGCCGTATAAAACTCTTACATCCGTATCTTTGTTTGCCATGTTTTTTAATATGTCTTTTATAAAGCTATGTATCTTTGATGCGTCCTCGGGATTTGCCGACTTACCAGTGCCTATTGCCCAAACGGGCTCATAGGCTATTTCTATGTTGTAGAACTCATCTTCTAAGCCCGCCAAAGCAAGCTTTAGTTGAGATTCTATTACTTTAAAGGTAAGTTGGGATTCCCTTTCTTCCAACGTTTCTCCTACGCAAAGCATCACCTTTAGCCCCTCTTCTAAGGCAGATATCACTTTTTTTCTTATTAACTCATCAGATTCTTTGAATATGTGCCTTCTTTCCGAATGCCCTATGAGCACATACTCAGCTTTGCAAGATTTTACCATCACCGGTGATATCTCTCCGGTAAAAGCCCCTTTCTTTTCATAGTATACGTTTTGAGCCCCTACTTTTATATTTGATTTTTCTAAAAGCTTAGAAACCTCGCATATGTATAAAAACGGTGGGTATATAAGAACATCTTTTCTCTCAAAATCTATGGTTTTTTTCAACAGCTCATTTATATAAGATATGGCTTCCTCATAGGTTTTATGCATCTTCCAATTGGCAGCTATAATCTTTTTCATAAAGTTATTATACCATGCGTTAGTGTTTAATATATTGGCATTTCAATAAGCCTCTAGCGAGGCCACTTTTGTTTTCAAATAACATGCATCTCAATAAGCCTACAAGGCCACTTTGGTTTTCAAATAATATGCATCTCAATAAGCCTACAAGGCCACTACCATTTAGCGTATGTGCATCTCAATAAGCCTCTAGAGAAGCCACTACTCTATTTCTCCCTTCTCTTTTTGCTTTGTAAAGGGCTTCGTCTGCTCGTTTTAAAATGGTTTCTTTTGTATCTTCTTGATTTAGCGACGCGACGCCAAATGAACAAGTTATGCTAAGACCTTCTTCAAAAAGAAAATTTTCTATTTCTTTTCTTAGCTTCTCTGCCAAAGCCTTTGCATCCTCTAAAGTGCTCTCTGGTGCTATTATGACAAACTCCTCGCCGCCATAACGTGCAAATATATCTGTGGCTCTTATATTTGATGAT
>NZ_JBMFST010000040.1:0-14023 GCF_049967395.1 Hydrogenobaculum sp.
GCCACAAAAGATGTTTTTCGTTAAAGCTTTGCACACCAAAGCTAAGTCTATTTATACCAACATCTTTAAGCGCTTTAAAATCTTCTTTTTCATAATCTTTTGGATTTAGTTCCATTGTTATCTCTTCTACTTTTGATAAATCTAGTAAGCGATTTAGCTTTTTGAAAAATTCATCGTAGGATTTTGGTTTAAAGATAGAGGGGGTTCCGCCTCCAAAGTATATGGTTTTTACGTTAAAATCAAAGTTGTAAAGCTTGAGTTCTTCTATTAGAATATCAAAATAAGAATCGTCTTCTTTTTCTACCACAGAATAAAAATCACAGTAATGGCATTTTGATGAGCAGTAGGGTATGTGTATATAAAGGTGTTCTACCAAAGGCATACGTTTTCTAAGTGTGAGATTTGATTTTTGTAGATAAAGATAGCGTCTATTTGGATATCATCTGGGCTTATGTTGTTTGAAAGCGCATACTCTGTAAGGCAAAGTCTTATTCTTTCTAACTTCTTTTTGTCTATCCTATCTTGAGGAAGTCCGTATAGGTTTGTGTTGTTGCCTTTTACTTCAAAGGCTATTAGTTTGTTTGATTTTGTGGCTATTATATCTATCTCTCCTCTTTTGCATCTGTAATTTCTTTTTAACACCTTGTATCCTTTTTCTAAAAGCCATGAAAAAGCCATATCTTCAAACTCTTTACCCTTCATGTTATTATCTTAAAATCTTTAGCACTTATAAAATCTTTGAAAGAACCTTGATTTATAAAAAATTCCATGTAGCCAAAACTTCCACAGGTAATACCAGGGTAGTTTTTTGGAGCTTTTGAAAAATACTCAAAGTAATCTATTTTCTTATCTTCTATAAGAGCGTATTTTAATTCTGTGCATTTTACGTTTGTAATGGCGTTTCCAAACCTATCGTAAAAGAGTATAACGCCTTCTATTATACCATCTTTAAATGTTGGCTTAGGAATGTTTAAACTGTATTGGTACTTAATTGAAGGTCCTAAAAAATCTATACTTCTTAGTTTGTGAATCCATGCTGATGCTGGGGCAAAAATGTCTCTACCGTGGAACGTACTTGATACTGGTTTTAATACATAAGGGTGATTTGATATATCAACGCAGTAAGGAGTCTCTTCAAACACCATATCAAAGATACCGTTCATAGGTCCTACAAAGAAAAAATCTTTGTATTTGCAAGCTATTGGTAATCTTGAGGAACCAACTCCTGGGTCCACCACGCACATAAATACGGTTTCTTTGGGAAAGTACTTGTAAGACGCAGATAAGTAAAAAGCACCTTTTAATACGTTGAAAGCATCTATATTATGTGTAATATCTATTATTTCAACATTTTTTTCCACAGAATAAATTACTCCCTTTACGATACCTACAAAGGGGTCATCTGTTCCAAAATCAGTTAAAAGTGCTATCATTCAATTAAGTATAGCATACTTTTTTAACATAATTTCTGTTTTATGCCTCATTTTAATAGCTGGATTTTGTTTTATTAATTTTTTATTAAGGTTCTTTAAGCATTTAGATAAAAATATAAAAGGTATTGATAAGCTTCTGTTTTTTTGTATTTTTAGCACTGCATAGGACTATATATTTAAAAGATATGAACAAGAACCTAAACCAATTTAAAAAAATAAGGGTAAATAAGAAAATTGAAGTTTTTGGTGTTTTAGGATTTTTAAATCAAAAAAATACCGAGAAAGACTGCAAAGACATATGGGACAACATACTTGTTTGTATAAGTAAGAAAATTGACAAACCTACAATGGCCCTTGTTAAAAGCTTAAAACCAGTAGCTATTGAAGGAAAAAGCATAGTACTGGAATGCCCTACAGAACAATCAAAAAACTGGATACATCAAACCCTTGGCAACATGCTAAGAGATGAAGCTTACAAGAAAGGCTTCTCTATAAAGCTTGTGGTAAAAGAGCAAAACAATTCTGATATGGACACAAGTTATTCAGCTTACAAGTATGCCACGGCCTACGGCGATGGTGTTGATGAGCATAGCGCCATAGACAAAGATGTAAAAAATAAGAGTGCTTTTAAAGAAGGTATATCTTCTAAGTATACGTTTGATAACTTTATAGTGGGCAAGCAAAACGAAGTGGCCTATAGGGCTTCTTTAGAAGTGGCTACAGACGAGAATTCTATATATAATCCTCTTTTTATATATGGGAAAGTAGGAAGTGGCAAAACGCATCTTTTGCAAGCGATAGGTAACAGAGCTTACTCTCTTGGAAGAAGCGTTATATATATATCCATGAATGATTTTACAGAGGAGATGGTATATTATTTAAAAGCTGGCAACATAATAAGCTTTAGAGAAAAATACAAAGGCGTAGATATTTTACTTATAGATGACATACAGTTTTTGTCTGGTAAAGAACGCACGCAGATGGAACTTTTTAACATATTTAACTATCTTTTTCAATACAACAAGCATATAGTATTTGCAAGCGATAAGCATCCAAGGGATATAAAAGATATCTCCGAAAGGCTTGTAAGCAGATTTGAGGGTGGTCTTTTGGTGGAAACAAGTATAGACGATCAAATAAAGCTATCCATTATAAAGCAAAAAATTCAGATTTATGGGTTAAACGTAGACGAAAGGCTTATATCCTATATAAAAGACAATACCACCAACAACGCTAGGGAGATTGAAGGTCTTGTGCTTCAGATAAAGGCAAAGGGCGTTTCTATATTAGAAGCTTATAACTCTGCCACGGGCTTAGACCAAAGGATGCCAAATACCAGCAAACCAAAAGAAATAAGCATAGACAAGATTAAAAAAGCCGTAGCAAACTATTTCAACGTTAGTATAGATATTTTTAATAAAAGCTATAAAAACAAAAAGTACGCTACGGCAAAACATATAGCTATCTTTTTATCAAGGGAGTTTACTGGCTTTTCCCTTGCTGAGATAGCAAAGGCTTTTAACATAAAATCTCATTCCAGCGTTAACCATTCTATCAAAAAGATAGAAAAGGAGGTAAAAGAGGACAAAGCGATTCAGTACTCTGTATCCTCTTTAAGAGAGATTTTAAGAAAGCTAGATTGATTATCTTATGTTTTTGTATATAATATATAAGCCTACAAGTATAACTGCTACAGCATAAAAGGTTTTTAGTTTTTTTGCGTTTAACCGAGTTGCCAGTTTCACACCTAAAAACCCGCCCAAAAAACCACCCGCTAGATAACAGATAGCTATGAGAAAATCTACCTCGTGCTTTGTGGCGTATACTATAGCGGTTGTTATTCCAAACATACCTACCGATATCAAAGAGGTGCCAATGGCTTTTATAGTGCTTAAGTTGGTGCTAAAGAGTAAAGCCGGTACTATCAAAAAACCACCGCCTATACCAAAAAACCCTGATAGAATACCGACAAAAAATCCAGACAAAGCTATTAAAATAGGATTTCCCGCAACACCTTCTTTGTGAAACTCTTTCTTTTCTTTGGTAGACATTACGTAGAAAGCGATAGCTATCATCATAAAACCAAAGGCTATCAGCAGGTCTTTACCTTTTAGAGATGCTCCTAAAGACGCCCCTAAAAAAGAGCCAACTATACCAGGAATTGCAAATATAAAACCTTCTTTTATGCTTACATTTCCATGTTTGAAATGAAATATAGAGTTAATGAATGCGTTTATACCTACTGCCAATGCCGTACTGCCTATGGCAAGATGTTTTACTGCATCATCTTCTTCAGGGTTTAGATTTTGATTGTCAAGACCTACAAAATAAAGCAATAGCGGAACCGCCAATATAGAACCACCGCCTCCTATAAGAGAAAGTATAAGCCCTACCAATACGCCGGATATTACTGATAACGCGTATTGAAAAAAGGTTATATGTATCATCTTGCAAAAGTGCCGTCTTTTACATCTTTGTCTGGCACTATTAAGGAGAAGTTCTCCCCATCTGACAGGGCTAATACCATTCCCTGAGATTCAAAGCCCATCATTTTTCTTGGTTTTAAATTGTATACTACGAGGATTTTTTTACCAACCAATTCCTCTTTGTTGTAATACTGTTTTATCCCTGCTAATATTGTCCTTTTTTCATCTCCTATCTTTACTTCCAATTTTAAAAGCTTATCGGATTTTGGCACTTCTTCCACATCTAAAACTTTAGCTAAAGCCAGTTTTATCTTTGAAAAATCTTCTATACCTATTAACTCTTCGCTTGCAGTATCTTTGTTCTCCATGTAAATATTATATAATTTTTTGTTTCTTAAAGGCGTTGTTTGTATGGTAAAATTAAAATATGAACATATGTTTCGTGGCTACTGAATGCGAGCCTCTGGTGAAGGTGGGTGGGTTGGGTGATGTGGTCCAGTCCTTGGCAAAAGAGCTTGTAAACTTAGGGCATCAAGTTTCGGTAATACTTCCGTTTTATAAATCAATAAAAGCCAAAAATGTTCAATTCATCACACAACATACGTTAAATTTAGGCGGTGTGTATTACGATTTTCATATATATAAAACCCAATTAGACAATATAGACATATTTCTCATAGACCAAAAGACGTTTTTTGGAAGAGAATATGTTTATGGTACTCCAAAAGGTCCTTACGAAGACAATTATCTTAGGTTTGCTTTTTTCTCGTTGGCTTCTTTGGAAACACTGTCTCATATTTGCCACACTCCAGATGTAATACACATACACGATTGGCATACAGCGCTGGTGGCCGTTTATAAAGATTTATATTTTAAGCATCTTGAAGAGACTGCTACTGTGCTTACTATACACAACATAGCTTTTCAAGGTATATTTCCGAGTTATATTTTGCCTCAAATAGGTATACCGTGGGAACTTTTCAATCCAGAAGATTTAGAATTTTACAATCAGGTTAATTTTTTAAAAGGCGGCATAGTGCATTCTGATGTTATAACCACTGTAAGCAAAACGCACGCTAAAGAAATTCAAACAAATATGGGCTTTGGCCTTGAGGGTGTGCTGAGGGAGAAAAGATACGTTTTTGGGATTTTAAACGGAATAGACACCGAATCTTGGAACCCCGCCACAGATAAAAGCTTGCATCAAAACTACGATATTAATACCTTTAAAGCGGGCAAAGAAAAAAATAAAATATATGTAAAAGAACTTTTTGGGCTTGAAACACCTCACACAAGGCCTTTGGCAGCTTTTATAGCAAGGCTTGCAAAACAAAAAGGGCTTGATTTGATAGAAAAAGCGATAGACGATGCTGTAAAAATAGGGTACGATTTTATATTTTTAGGCTCTGGAGATTATTATTATCAGGGTAAAGTGCTTGATATGGTTAAAAGAAACATGGGTTACGTTGCAGCCAGAATAGAGTATAACGATATATTATCCAGAAAGCTTTACGCTGGAGCTGATATGTTTTTGATGCCCTCTGAATACGAACCTTGCGGTATAGGCCAAATGATTGCTATGAGATACGGAGCTATACCAATAGTGCATAAAACTGGAGGGTTGGCTGATACTGTTGTAGATTATCACGAAGATAACGAGCACGGTACCGGTTTTTCCTTTGAAGATTACACTTACAAAGATTTTCTTTATACTATGGCAAGGGCTATGATAGTTTATCAGAAAAAGTATATTCCAGAGGACAACGAATGGTATAACATTGTTTCGAATGCTATGTCTCAGGATTTTTCTTGGAGAAGAAGTGTCCAAGAGTATATAAAAATTTATAAAACCGCAAAGCTCATAAAAATGCACTGATGAAAATAACATTTTTAAACACATCAAAAGAGGTTCACGTATATATAAAGAGAAATATTCATTACAGTATTAAAACAGAAGACGTATCCAAGATAGTGCCATCTTACGCTGTAAAGTTTGAGGGCTTTTTAGAAAAAAATGTGTTGGAAAATGCCGCTCGTTTTGGTGTATTTTGCCACAATCAGGGGAAATATGCGTTTGTTATAGGAAACAAGTTTAGTATTTTTGAGCTTTTAAAAGCCACAAAACCAAGAATAGCTCAAGAACTTATAAAGCATATCGTTAATTTTGATAAAGAGCATCGCTACAACGTATCTTACAATACAAAAGTTTTGCACCTTTCAGACATGAGGCCACTTGTAATGGGAGTTATAAATATAACCAAGGATTCCTTTTACCCGCCTTCAAGAGTAGATGAGAAAGATATACTTTTTAGAGTGGAAGAGTTTATAAAAGAAGGTGCAGATATAATAGATATAGGAGCTCAGTCTACTAGACCGGGTGCAGAGGAAATAACTTCTGAGGAAGAAGTTTATAAGCTTTTAGAACCCTTAAAAAAGATAAGAAAAGAGTTTAAAAACGTGTGGATATCTATAGATACGTATTTTTCTAATACTGCTAGAGTATGCCTTGAAGAGGGTGCAGATATTATAAACGATATAAGCGGTGGAGTTTTTGATGATGATATGCTAAAAACTATAGCTATCTACAACTGCCCTTACATCATAGGACATTCTTCATCATACAAACCAAATCAGTGGCCTCATACAGATTTTGAGTATGAGGATATAACTCTTGAGATTATAAATCATTTTAAAAGCCAAGAAACGAAGCTTTTAGAACTTGGATATAATCTTTTTAATGGAATTATCTTAGACCCATGTATAGGCTTTGCCAAAAAACCTATGCACAACTTAGAAATTTTAAATCAGATAGAGGCTTTTAGAAGTCTTGATAGGCCAATTCTTATAGGTACTTCAAGAAAATCTTTTATAGGTATAGTGATAAAAGAGTTTTTACAAAAAGAGTCTATGCCAGGTCCAGAGCAAAGGCTTATTGGAAGTCTTGGGTCTATAGCTCAGAGCATCACAAAAAACGCTTGCCATATTGTAAGAACGCACGATGTAGCCGCTACCAAGGAGTTTATAGCGCTTTTGGATGCAGTAAGGAATTATCATTATGCGTGAGATACTTCATTTTATCACCTTTAAAGATATTATAGATATTGCTTTAGTCTATTTTCTTGTATACGAAGTTATATACTACATGGCAAAATCAAGAGGGGGCCAAATACTAAAGGGTGTAATTGTAATAGCTCTTATTTGGATGTTGTCTGAAGCCTTAGGGCTTAAGACGATGTCTTTTATTTTTGAAAAACTTTGGACTTTAGGTATAGTGGTTCTTGTTATAATATTCCAACCAGAGATAAGAAGAGCGCTATCAAGATTAGGAGAAAGAACAAGTATCCAAAAAAACACTCAAGCCACCCAAAAGGTGATAGAGCGTATAGCGATGGCCTGCTCTTTTTTATCCCAAAGGCAAATAGGAGCTCTCATAGTCATAGAAAGAAGCCAAAGCTTAGAAGATATCATAGATGGCTGCTCTTATATAGATGCTGCTGTATCTGTAGAACTTCTCATAACGATATTTTATCCTATGACACCTTTGCACGATGGTGCCGTTGTAATAAAAGAAGATAAAATATTGTATGCTTCTTGTGTTTTGCCTTTATCAAAAAATAAAGACCTTCCAAAAAAATACGGCACAAGACACAGGGCTGCGGTAGGTATAACCGAAGAGTCAGACGCTATAGCAGTGGTGGTATCCGAAGAAACAGGTGATATATCTTTTATAAAAGCTGGTGTGATAACGAAAGTGGAAAGCTCTGATATGCTAAAAGAATATTTAGAGAAAGAGTTAAGCTAATACCCCAAGACGTTGTAAAGAGATGATATATCTTGTATAAGCTTTAACTTCTGATTTAGAAGGGCTTTTCTAGATTCAATTAAGTTTGTTTTATAATTTAGTAAGCTTGCGTATGTTATAAGCCCTGCTCTGTAATTTGCAAGAGCTATACGGTATTGATCCAAGGTAGTTTGATATGATTTTTTTAGGCTTTTATAATTAATATCATCTGTTTTGTATTGAGCTATGGCGTCATCCACTTCCTTAAAAGCGTTTAGAACAGTTTGTCTATAGTTTAATATGCTTTCAGCTAGTTCTACTTTTGAGGCTTTGTATAAACCTAAGTTTTGATTCCAGTTTAGTATAGGAGTTAAGATATCAAGACCAAAATTCCAGGATATGCTTGGTTGTGTAATGAGTTCGTTTAGTTTTTGAGATTGATAGCCGTAGCTTCCAGTGAGATTGAAAGAGGGAAAGAAGTTCGCCAAAGCCACTTTCTTCTGATAGGCACTTGATATAACGTTATACATAGCCTCTTTTACATCAGGTCTTGTCGCTAATACCGTTGATGGAATAGCATTTGGTATCGCAAAGCTCTTAGGCATAGTGCCGTATATTGAAAATTTAAAATCCTCTGGATACTCTCCCAAAAGGTAAGCAAAGGCGTTTACCAACACCTTTCTTTGGGCTTCGTAGGTTTCTAACGTTTGTTCTAAATTTAGCAATGAGCTTTTAGCTTGGTCTACACTTTGATAAGATGTGAGCCCAGCTTTGTAATTTGTTTTTGCTATCTCCAAGTTTTTCTTTGCTATAGTTATTTCTTTTTCTAAAAGCCTAATATAATGTGCGTTTTCTACTATTTGATAATAGTTGTTTACGGCGTTCATAACAAGGGCGTTTTTGATGGCTTTGGCTTCTTCTTTTGATATTTTTACATTTTCCTTGTAGTATCTGTAGGCGTTTAGAGCCTTTGCAAAAAGGTCAATCTCATAAGAAGCATTTACAGAAAGGTTGTAGGTGGTATAAGGGGGGATGTTAAAAAACCTCCCGGTGGGTGTGCGTCTAGACAATTTTTCTTTTGTGGCAGAGGCGTTTAGATTAAAGCTTGGAAATAGGACAGAGGAGTTTTCCAATGCGTAAGCCTTTGAGAGTTCTATATTTTTAAGAGCTATAAGGTAGTTTGTATTGTTTTTAAGAGCTAAGTCTACGTAGTAATCTAGTGTTTTATCGTTGAAAGTTTTCCACCAATCCTTGTAAAGGTTTTGGTCTTTTTCATATTTTGAAAGCTTTTCTTTAAAAGCGCTTGGATACTTTATAGATACGTTTGTTGGCTTTGCATAAAAAGCGCAAGAACTAAATAAAAAAGACGCCAACGTGAGTGCCAAAATGCTCTTTTTCATATCATTTGCCCTCTAAATATATATCCACAAGCTGTCCTGGATAAAGGTTTACGTTTTTAGGCTTTTTAAATCTAAATATTACTGGTAGCACTCTCACATCCACTCTTTCAGTAGCTTGGTCTGATAGTTCTATCTTTGGTGTAACGTATGGTTCTACCGCTACAAATTTAAGCGGTACAGATACGTTTGTTCCCCTTATAAACATAACAGCCTTTAAATCTTTGATAGGCGGAAGCTTTGCAAGAAGTATTTCATCTATAAACGCTCTAACTTGAAGCTCTCCGTTGGGACTTTGGCCAAGCCTTACAGGTGTAACATAGGAATGTGTATAAGTATAATAAACGCCAGAGGGCGATACGTAGTCACCTTTTTCAACGTTTAGCTCCAAAACGGTGCCAGATACCGGTGCTTTTACCGTATATCTTTTTAAAAGCTCCAAAGCGCTTTGATAAGCATGCTCATCGGCTTTGTAAAGTTGATACTGGGTTTTTATATCGTAGCTCCAAGCCCCTGCCTTTGTGAGTTCATAGTTTTTAATGGCTACTTTTAGATTCTCTTTTGCCTCTTTTAAAGCGTTTTTTGCGTTGTCCAAATCTTGTTTTGATACAGATTTTGGGTTTAGCTTGTAAGAGTTTAAAAGCTTTTCATAGTTTGATTTTGCATAATCAAGCTGCGCTTTGGCATAATCTACTTGAGCCTTTGAAACGGCCAAAACTTGAGGTCTTGGTTCATGTAAAAGCTCTTGATACTTTGTGTAGTCTGCTTGCACCTGATGGTAAAGCTGTTTTACCGTTTGAGCTTGTACGCTGTCATCCACTTGGAAAAGAGGCTGTCCTTTCTGCACAAACTCCCCATACTTTACAAATACTTTTGTTACATTTCCAGATACCTCAGGGTATACATTTATGCTTTCACCACTGGCTTGGACTGGTTCTATTATGCCGTTTGCATAAACACCGTTTTTAAAAGGATTTTTTGTCATATATACGGGTGGTGGCGGTTTCGGAGCCGAGCCGTATATGTGAGCACTTATAATTCCAGCTATGATACCAAGAATAGCCAAAGCTATCAAAATTTTTGTTTTCGTGTTCATTTTTGCCTCCTAAAAGCCAAAAATCTAATGTATTTCATTTAAAGAAGCCTCTTTTATAACACCGTCTTCCATATGCACTATTCTAGTGGCATCTTCAAATATCCTGCTGTCGTGGGTTATAACCAATATAGTCCTTTCTGGTGTAAGCATTCTTTCTTTTATAAGCTGCATAACTTTTTTACCGGTATCTCCGTCTAAAGCGGCGGTAGGTTCATCCAAAGCAAGTATGGTAGGGTTTGTAGCAAGGGCTCTTGCTATTGCCACTCTTTGCTGCTCCCCGCCAGAGAGCTTGTAAGCTGGTAATTCATATTTTGATTCTGGAAGCTGGGCCATTTGAAGTTTCTCTTTTGCCAAATTTATGGCTTTGTTCCAGTCTTCACCTTTTAAAATAAGAGGTATGGCTACATTTTCTAAAACGCTCAACCTAGGAAAAAGATGGTAATCTTGGAAAACAAAGCCTATGTTGTTTAATCTAAACCTTGCCAGCGAATCTGTATCCAAAGACCATATGTCTGTGTCTTTTACTATCACCTTACCGTTGTCTGGTCTTAAAACCCCAGATATTAGGCTTAAAAATGTGGTTTTACCAGAACCAGAGGGCCCAACTATGTAAAGCATCTCACCGTAGTATATGTCTAAGCTAACATTTTTAACCGCACAGGTTTTTGCTTCACCAGAGCCAAAGCATTTTGTGAGATTTTGCACTCGTATGGATATCTTTTTGTTATCCATCTTATCCCCTAAACACTTCAAAAGCCTCTACTTTTAACACCTTTCTTACCCCTAGAAAACTGGCAAAGGCTGTTATAAATACAACCATCACCAAAGCTGCTAGCATATTACCATATCCAAGCATAGCAGCATAATTTGGAATTTTAAGATGTCCTAAAGCTATCATCGATGAAGACAAAAGCACTCCAACCCCGTACCCAACAAAACCCACCAAAACCGCTTGAATTACTATTATAAAAACAAGCTCTTTTCTAGTGGCACCTATGGCTTTTAAAGCTCCAAATTTTTCAAGATTTTCCAAGACAAAGGTATAAAACGTTTGACCTGCTATGGAAAGACCTACTATAAAACTTACCAGTGTCATGATGAGCACGTTCATACCAAAACCTGTTTTAAACATGTAAAAATGGGCGTTTATCTTGGTAAATTCTTTAGAGGTTAAGGCTCTATAACCAAGCTTATCTATAGCTTTTTTAATCTCCGGTATGTATTTGGGGCTTTTAATCTTTAAAAGTACGTAAGATATCGTAAACCTTGTAGTAGGTAAATCTTCTGTAGCTCTTGTATAGGTAGTATATAAGGTTGGGTTTCCGAAAAGCCCAGACATTGGATTTTTGCCAAATCCCACAATCACCCCTTTATGATCGTTTATCTCAAATGTAGAGCCTATATGGACATTGCCTAGCTTTTTTAAATCTGCATCTTTTATAGCTATAAAAGCATAACTTGAATATATATCGTTTATATTCCCCTTTATCATGATTGGTCTTCCCATCAAAGAAACGTCGTCAAGGCCCACTATATCTACGGCTTGGTATCTTCCGTTTGGAAGTTTAACAGTTCCGGCTCCGACGTATATAGGAGCAGCGTAAAGAACTCCAGGTAGGCTTCTTGCATAATCAAGCACATAATCAGGAAGTGGTATATTGTCTTTTGAGTTGTCCACACTTTTATCCATAACCCACATATCAGCGCCGGTATCGTATATAGTAGAGCCTGATTTTGCTATAACACCAAAAAATACAGATGTCATTTGAAGCATCAAGAAAACCGCAAATCCGACACCCATAATAAGAGTAAAAAATTTACCAGAGTCCCCAGTAAGGAGTTTTATAGCTATGGTCCCAAGACCCTTTAGGTTCATATCAATATTATTATATAAAGTAGTTGATGTTTTTCTATGATATATGACTGACGATTCAGTTTATTATATTCAATTCAAAGCATTATGGAGATGAGGGGAGTTGAACCCCCGACCTATGCCTTGCGATGGCATCGCTCTCCCAACTGAGCTACATCCCCTAACATCGGGGTGACAGGACTTGAACCTGCGGCCCCAGGCTCCCGAAGCCTGTGCTCTACCACCTGAGCTACACCCCGTATTATAATAATTATAAGCTTATTTGATTATAAATATGCTAGGATTTTATAAAAGCATCTATACCCGATACCAATCCACCAGGGCTTCTAACAAATGTAAGTGGGTCTGTTCCTCTGATAGCCAGAGGAATCCTGTTGGCAATTATAACCAGCTTCATAAATGAATAACACCACTTAAATATCTAGCTTACGAATCCCTAGATGTCCTTATGATGTCTTTTATTATATCCACCTTTTTCTTATAGGCGTAAGAACAGCTTAGAGGCATTACCCTTACTCTTGCTACTCCTTGAGCTAGTATGCCTATGGCTTTAGCTGCTCCGTATGAAAGATCTAAAGCTCTGCCTCTAACGTATGGTCCTCTATCTACTATTTTCACCACCACGGATTTGTGGTTTCTTGGATTTTCTACAAAAAGCATTGTGCCAAACGGCAGCGTTTTAGAGGCGGCAAAATAAAGATCGTGATTGTAAACCTTGCCGCTAGCAGTATAAACACGTCTTGAGTGTCCATACCATGATACATAAACAGTTTTAGAATAGCAGTCCCTTTGGACTGTATTTGCTTTTGCTTCTGAGCCTACGCCAAGAATCAGGAAAGCGCTAAGTATTAGCGCTATATGTTTCCTCATTCCTGGAAGTAAGCTCATGAGAATACCTAAACGGTTTCCCATGATAGCTACCTCCTAAAAAATTTTTAATATCGCTAACTCATGGGTATAAGGTTAACATTTTTTTATTTTGTTTGTCAAGAGCAAGTTGTAGTTTTTACACTTAAGTTTATGTAAATATGAAGTTTTTTATATAATTATTCAACCAATTTTATACTATACTTCAACATATATTAAACTATAAGATGTTTAACTAACGTTTTATTTTATGTTTTATTAAAAGCCAAATACAAAAATTAACGAAATCTTAACAAAAAGGTTATAATATTTAATGTATGAAGTTTTTTGAAGAATTAGAAGAGACAAAAAAAGAACTTATAAAAATGGCTTCTATGGTGCAAACTGCCATAGAAAAAGCCATGAAATCTTTGCTAGATCAAAATGTAGATTTAGCTGAAGAGGTCATCAAGGGAGATGATGATATAGATTTGATGGAAGTTAAAATAGAGCAAGATTGCATAAGAATGGTAGCCCTTTATCAACCAGAAGCTAGCGACCTTAGGTTTGTAATGGGGGTATATAAAATTGTATCAGACCTTGAGCGTATGGCAGATGAAGCAGAAAACGTAGCCCAGCGCTCTATACTGCTTTCTCAAGAGCCGCCTTTAAAACCTTATATAAATCTTACTATGATGTCTGATATAGCAAAGGAGATGGTTAGCGATAGTGTTATAAGCTTTTTACAAAAAGATACAGAGTTAGCTAAAAAAGTTATTCAAAGGGATGATATGGTAGATGAGCTTTACCACCAGCTTGAAAGAGAGCTTATAACATATGTTATGGAAGATCAAAGAAATATAAAAAGAGCTATATCTTTGGAGATGGTGGCTAGGCATTTTGAAAGGATAGCCGATCACGCTGAAAACGTAGCGGAGATGGCTATATATCTGGTGCAAGGTGAGATGGTTAAACATAAACACATTCAAGAAAAAAGTTAATTTAGTTTTAGGGCTTTTAGTATTATTAATAGTATTAGCTTCAAACGTAGGTTTTGTACTAAATTTAAAACATAACCCTTCTATAAACATATACGCTTTTCTCGCTATCATCAATATAAACCTTTTTGCTCTTTTGCTAGCCGTTGTTATCATCTTTAGAAAATTCATCA
>NZ_JBMFST010000041.1:0-13819 GCF_049967395.1 Hydrogenobaculum sp.
GTATAGAATCCTACTATGTGCCTTATGTAACTGCTAAGGAATTCTTAGAGGTAGGTCAGCAACTTTACGGTAATGCTTCCATGATGCTCACTGAAGATATGGAAAACATAGTAGTGGTAGCAAATGAACAAAGGAACTATCTATAGAATGGAGCTGTGCCATGGAAGAAAAGGAAGTAGCAAGGTATCTGGTCACAGCCGTAACTGGTCCAGACCTGAAAGATCCGAGATTTAGCGTTGTTCCGCTTTACAGTGACGGGAGTGTAGGAGAACCTATCCTCCCCTTTTGCAAAAAAGTAAAGGAAGTTGGCGCTGTAATTGGCGAATCTAGGTTTTTTGTAATTGTAGAGGATAACAACAAAGAAAGCATATACAGGGAATCCGAAAAACTTGTGGAAGGACTTGATGCGGTCTATAATGTTGGAATGATAAGGGGCGAGTCAGACGTAGCTGTAGTAAAATATAAGGGATCTGAGTTGATCATTGACGCAGACGGCAAAAGGGCTTCCAAAGATTATACTAGAGTGCATCAAATAGGTTATGTGAAAGGGAAATCCCCTTATGTTCTATTCGAAAATAACAACGTTAACATACTTGTAGATTTTCAAAACCACAAGAAAATACTAGAAGCACCTATTATATATCCACACGGTTTACCAGAGGGATCCAGTGACTACTTTGTCGCATCTTTGGAAAACCCTAAATCTTTTGTAATATACGATAAAAACTGCGTGCCTATTTCTGGCGACGTATATAAAGAAGTTCTTTTTGATGGTTTGTTAGAAGGAAAGGGCAACAGGTATATCGCTAAAACGGATGAAGGATGGGCTCTTTATGAGCTAGGTAAAGGTAGAATAAGCGATTTTTACGAAGGAATGAAGGCTTCAGGGGCTTTGTACGGTAAAAGCAATATACTGATTGTTAAAGAAATGGGAATGGAGTACATGGTTGATTATGAGAGCGGTAAAAAACTCTCTGGTAATTTCGATGAAATAGTGCCGTTTGGTCTCACTAACGGACAGTCTCCGTTTTTTATAGCAAAGAGAGATGGATACTATGCCATGTACGATAAAAACGGACAACAAATAACCAATTCCTACCAGTTAATGGCACCGTTTACGACTCTTAGAGAGTGGCAAGAACAAGCCCCAGAGGTTTTAAAAGAAGCTTTGAAAGCTCTTTCTATGCCGTTTAAAATACACGACAGTGATTCTGTTTATATACCTGTTTACGTATTAGCTGCAAAAGATGATAAACAGTTTCTTCTTTCTGAAAGCGGTGCTGTGTTGTTGCAAACCGATGGTAATGTAATTCAAGCAAATGTATTTTCAATGCCTAATTAATATCATTGTGTATAAGAAAGTTTTGTGATACAATAAAACTTACATTAAAATTTTAGATTCTTCCAAATGCCGCCTGCCTAGACATGGAAGAGTCTGACTTTTTGGCGGGTTATAAGTAGCTAGGCCTAAGCTTATTCAAGCTTAGATGTGGTTTTGGTATGATTTGCAAGTCTTTTACCTATTCTCTTCAGGATGTGGCTCATCAAGAGGTAATGAACCTTTATGTAAAAGCAAAGAACAATTATTGGATTCCAGAGGAGTATGACTTAGCTGAAGACAAGCATGAGTTTAACTCTAAGCTCAATGACACAGAAAGACACTATTTGCTATATACTATAGGCTTTTTCTCATCTGCAGAAGGTTGGGTTGGGCAAAACATACTTGAGTTATCAAAATCTCTAAGAAATACAGAAATGAGAATGTTCTTAGGCTATCAATTGATGGAAGAGATGAAGCATATAGACACTTTTAGATACATAATGGATGGACTCGGGCTTAATCCTAAAGATGTTTATGCGATGCACAGCACTGTTGAGGAGATAAAAAGGAAAGCTGATTTCGAAGTAAATAGGGCTTTAAAACTTTGTGAAGAACCATCAGAGGAGAACTTAATAGAAGACGTGTTTGTTTACTATGCAATACTAGAAGGCTTGTTCTTCTTCAGTGGTTTTGTTACTCCACTTGCTTTTGGAAGAAGAGGACTTTTGAAGAATACAGCAGCATTGGTAAGATGGATATTAAAAGATGAAACGAGACACTTAGCGTTTGGTATGTATTTGCTTAAATATTTACTGCAAGGTAAGAACTTAGCAGACTACGAGGAAAAATTTAGATCTCTAATGGAAGAAGCGGTTGAGATTGAAACAGATTACGCAAGAGTTGCTATGCCTAACAAAATTGTTGGGTTGTCTTTTGAAACTTACGTGTCTTATGTAAAGTATTTAGCAGATAGAAGAATGAGGGCTTTGGGATTTCGTCCAATATACGGACAGAGAAATCCTATGAAGTGGTTGACAACCCAAACAGACTTACCAGATTTAACAAACTTCTTTGAAGCTAAGGCAGATTATTAATTTTGGAGGTATAGATTATGTATGTAGTAAAACGCAACGGAACGCAACAGCTTTTTGATGCAGGTAAGATTAAGAGTGTTTTGCAAAGAGCGATTTCTTTGTTAGAGCCAGAGCAACAGAAGATATTTGAAGAAGAATACCTAATAGATGAGTTAGTAGAAGAGGTAGAAATCAGTATATCTGATGGTGCTGATACTAGTTCTGTATTCCAAGCACTTCTTCACGCTTTACTTGCTAGGGCTGTAGATGATCCTGTATACGATGACATAGCAAGAAACATTTTGCTTCAAAGAATATACAAGCAAGCTTTTGGCGGGATGTATTCGCCTAAGAAAGCTTACAAAGAGCTTTTTATAGACTATATAGACAACGCCGTAGAGCTTGGGCTTTTAGATGAAAAGCTAGCTTCTTACTATGACCTTGAAATGCTTGCTCTTGAGTTAGTGCCCAAAAGAGATCAGCTTCTAAAGTTTAACGGCCTTTACAACCTCATGGATAGATATCTCATAAAAGATTTAGATACTGGAAACATATTAGAGGCACCTCAATGGTTCTGGATGAGAGTGGCAATGGGCGTGGCTCTGGTAGAAAAAACTCCTGAAGATAGAAACCATTGGGCTATAGAGTTCTATCACATGATGTCAAGCATGGAGTTTATCCCATCCACTCCAACACTTTTTAACTCAGGCACAAGGTTTCCACAGCTTTCTTCTTGCTTTGTGGTGGATTTTGAAGACGATCTTTCTAAAATCTTTGAAACTGTAAAACAAGTAGGTATGCTAAACAAACACGCCGGAGGAGTTGGGCTACCTGCTACAAAGTTAAGAGCAAAAGACTCAATAATAAGAAGCATTCAAGGAAAATCTTCGGGTATAATACCGTTTTTAAAGATAATAGACGAGACGATAACAGCGGTATCTCAAGGCGGAAGAAGAAGGGGTTCTGCTTTGGCATCTTTAGAGCCTTGGCATCTTGATGTGTTTGATTTTGTAAGGACAAAAAGAAAATGGGGCGATGATTCCCAAAGGTTTAAGAACCTAAAAATTGCACTCTTCTTAAACGACGAGTTTATGAGAAGGGTAGAAGAAAATGGAGACTGGTATCTTTTTGACCCAGCAGACTGTCCAAAATTGGTTAGTACCTACGGCAAAAAGTTTTCTAGAGAATATTCAAAATGTATAAGAAAAGCCCTATCGGGAAAGATAAGGCATAAAAAGATAAAAGCTGTAGAGCTATTTAAAGAAGCCATAGAAAACACCATACAAACTGGAGAACCTTGGTACACATTCAAAGACCCCATCAACATAAGACATCCAAACAAACATACTGGGACAATCCTTACCACAAACCTATGCACAGAACAACTTTTGGTGTCCACCTACGATTCTATAGAGTCTTGCAACTTAGGTTCTTTGGTATTGCCTAAATTCTTAGATGACAAGTCTGCCACGGTTAACAAGTCTGCCACGGTTCAAAACAAGAATAACCTTGATTGGGAAAAGTTTAAAGCGGTTATAAGAAAAGCCATAAGATTTTTAGACAACGTCATAGATGCCAACTACTATGCATTGGAGGCTGTGGAAAAAGGCACAAAACAAAGCAGAAAAATAGGTCTTGGGTTTATGGGTTATCAGGATATGATAGAAAAGCTAAAGCTACCCGTAGACTCAAAAGAAGCTTTAAAGCTTTTAGACAAAATAGGAGAGACGATGTCTTACGTAGCTATAGAAACTTCCGTAGAGCTCGCCAAAGAAAGAGGCACTTATCCAAACTTTGAGGGCTCGGACTGGTCAAAGGGTATTTTACCTATAGATACCTTGGAGCACCTCTTTAGAGAAAGATTTTTAAATAGTGAGAGCTACGTAGATGAGGATATAGATTATAAAAAACTCGTTGATAAGTATGTAGGACTTGACAGTTACTCTACTCTTCAAGACTTCCCTATGTTTGATTGGGAAGAGCTTAGAGAAAAGGTAAAACAAGGCATAAGAAACGCTTGCCAGACAACGCTAGCACCTACTGCCACAATATCTATAATAGCTGGTACTTCTCAAAGCTTTGAACCTTATTACGCTTTGGTATACTCAAGGACAAACATAGCTGGAAGATTTTTAGAAGTAAACGAAAACTTTATAAACGACTTGAAAAGACTAGGCCTTTGGGATAAGCTAAGAGAAGATGTGCTCCTTCAACAAGGCTCTATTCAAGATATAAAAGAGATACCTCAAGAGATAAAAAATATATACAAAACCGCCTACGAAATAGACACAGAAGTCTATATAAAACAAGCGGCTGTGCTCCAGAAGTGGATTGATTCTTCTATATCAAGAAACCTTTACTTCAACACCAGAGACCCACAAAAGATAATGGAGATATACCTAAAAGCTTGGAAATATGGACTAAAAGCCACATACTACGCCTTTATGCCAGCAAAGATAAAAACAGAAGGAAAATACGTACACGAAGACTTGAAAGAACAACAATCACCTTCCGCCAAACAAGATATAGAACAACCAAAAGAAAGATCTAATCGTGGCACACCTGCTGATCGTGGTACACTTGTTGCACCAAAAGGTAACGGCAAAAAAGAAAAATCCAATACGCCTGAAATACTTCCCTTGGATGAAGTCATGAAACAAGAAGGATATTGCGAAGAGTGCGGAAACTAAATGAAAAAGCTGATAGCAATAATGGGCCTCGGCATTCTCTTCTTGCTGAGGCTCATTTTTAAATTTGACGAGAGAAACAAAATATAACTTTTTACTTTATTTATGCTATAATAATAACGCCGTGATTTTTTACGAAAAAGTTAGTAAAGACTTATGGAAGTTCTTAGAGGTTAGCTTCAGCGCTATATATATTGGTATATTCTTGGGATGTATAGCACTTTTTATAAAAGGAGATAACTATACAATAGCTTTCAGCACAGCCATAAAACACATAAGCTATTCGTTTTATATAGATAGATTATCTTTGTTTTTTATAGGTATTGTAGCTTTTAACGGTGCAATAAACAATATATACGCTTTAGATTACATAGAAGAGGAGAACTACGATAAAAAAATTTTAATAGGAATGTTAACAAACGTTTTCATACTATCTATGATATTAGTTTTAATGAGTGCAAACGTATTTACGTTCATATTGTCTTGGGAAATTATGAGTATACTTTCATTTTTCTTGGTATTGTGGGATTTTAAAAAAGAAGAAAATTATAAAGCCTCTTTAATATACATAGTAATGACACATATAGGAACAGCATTCATACTTCTTAGCTTTATAGGATTTTATATAAATACAAAGACTTTGGACTTTACTCACTGGCAAAATATATCCTTGAATCAGCGCTGGACGATATGGATATTCTTATTTTCAGTGCTTGGGTTTGGTATGAAAGCAGGCTTTTTAGGCCTTCACAACTGGTTGCCAAAAGCTCATCCCGTGGCGCCTTCTTTCGTTTCAGCGCTTATGTCTGGGCTCATGATAAAAATACCCATATACATGTTTATACGGTATTACTTTTACTTTATAAAGCAGTATCCAATAAGTTTTGGGCTTTTAATATTGATAATAGGCAGTGCAACGATGCTCTTCGGAATATTAAATGCCTCTATTCAAAACAGACTAAAAAGCATGCTGGCTTATTCTTCTATGGAAAACATAGGCATCATAGTTGTAGGCTTAGGACTCTCTATGATTTTTAAAAGCCTAAACACGGCATATATATATTCTTTGGCTTTAGCGGCTACTTTGTTTCACATACTAAATCATTCGCTGTTTAAATCTCTTTTGTTTATGAGCGCTGGTTCCGTCATAACAAAAACACACACTCAAGATATGTCCGAATTAGGCGGAGTAATAAAGCATGCACCCAAGTTAAGCGTAATAACCCTAATTGGCATACTTAGCCTTGTAGCAACACCACCCTTTAATGGGTTTATAAGCGAATGGCTTCTCTATCAAGGACTTCTTCTTTCTTTAAAAGTTAAAACTTCTTACGTATGGATAGTATCACCTATTGCGGCGTCTATTTTGGCACTAACAGGTGGCATAGCAATGTTAAGTTCGGTAAAGTACTTTGGTATAACGTTTTTAGGAAAACCAAGAAAAGATATAAAGATAAAATCCGATATAGGAAGCCTAAGCCTAATTTCTACTGGATTTTTGGCAATAGCTTGCATTTTTACAGGTATTTTGCCATTTTTTGTACTTTATTTTATAAACAACATAATACCCGTTCCTATATATGTAAGAGAGTTTTTTGAGATTAAAACCCCAGGAAATTTCGGTTCAATAGCACCGTTTTCAATAGGTATGCTAATTATTTTTGCGCTTTTATTAAGCATATATATAAACAAATACATATCAAAACACTCAGTCTATTATAAAACATGGGCGTGCGGACAAGAAAACGTACCAAGAAACGCCCAGTATAGCCCTGAAGGCTTTTCTCAGCCTATAAAAAAGATTACATCAAAGCTCTACAAAGACAAAATTGATATCTTTGACGCAATTTACAGTTATATAACCAAGAAGATGCTAGATAGTTTAGAAGCGCTAAAATATAAAGTCCAATCTGGCCTTATGCAAAGATACATCCTTTACATGGCACTTACGTTGATACTTTTAATGTGGCTTAGCAAGATCTATGGATAAGTTAATAGGTGTTTTACAACTTATGCTTTTTGTAGCTATTGCACCAGCAACAAAGGGTTTTATACACAAGTTAAAACTAAATCTAAGAGGCCAAAAAGGCCCATCTATAATGCAGCCTTACAAAGACATCTTTAAACTTTTGAAAAAAGAATCAATAATATCGCAAGATGCCTCTTTTATATCAAGGATAGCTCCTATTATAGTGCTGTTGGCTTTGATAGTTAATGCGTGTTTTATACCTGTGTTTAGCCCGCACACGCTGTTGTCTTTTACCGGCGATGTTATAGCGTTTATATACGTGTTCGGGCTTTCAACGTTTTTTATGGCTTTGTACGGTATGGACCAAGGTTCTGCTTTCGGAGGGCTAGGGTCCGCGAGAGAAATGACCATAGCATCTTTAGCAGAGCCTACTCTCATGATGATTATGTTTACCTTTTCTTTGGAGTACAATACCTCAAACATAAGTGAGATCTTCATAAGAGTTCACACCAGCTCTTTTAGCATACCAATAGCTTACGTATTTAGTCTTCTAGCGCTATTTTTTGTATCTATGGCTGAGAATGCAAGGATACCCTTCGATAATCCAGAGACACATTTGGAGCTTACAATGGTTCACGAAGCTATGATTTTGGAAGCCAGTGGTAAATACTTGGCTATATTTGAACTAAGCTCTTATATAAAACTACTTTTGTTTATAAGCATAGCCAGCAATATATTTTTACCGTTTTTATATTCTTCAAACATGCTCCTAAATATATTGTTTTACATATTAAAGGTTTTCTTATTTTCTATCCCTATATCTATAGTAGAACTTTCTATAGCAAAATTTAGGTTCTTTAGGATACCTGATCTTTTAATGATATCTTTTACATTGGCGGTATTGGGGTTTGTACTTTACTATGCTTAGGGAAAACTATGAATTTAAATATTAGTTTGAGCGAGTTTGTAGAATTTATGGCGGCCTTATCTTTGTTTTTTGCTATATTGCAGACTGCCAGCCATAGGCTTGATTTTGCCATAAAAACCTATACATTCCAATCTTTAGCACTAAGTATCACTATGTTTTTAAGCGTATTCTACTACTTTGATTATGAGCTCATAATATCGGCGGTTTTAACGCTTTTAATAAAAGCTATACTCATACCTAACGTTATGAAAAAAATTACGGAAAAAATAGTAGAAGACGAATCTGTGAAGCCCTTTATAAATTTCACGTATTCAATACTCATATGCGTCTTTATAGTCATATTCTCATTTTATACCATGAGCAACACATTTTACTCTGTGAGCAGTTCTTCTATGATGCAAAAGATACTGGCGATGGCTGTGGCAATAATATTTGTAGGTATTTTCCTCATGTTTGCTAGAAAAAAAGCGCTTATACAAGTTATAGGATTTTTAACGTTAGAAAACGGCATCATACTAGGAGCTACTTCCACCGTAAAGGGCTTACCGCTCATAGTAGAAGTGGGTGTATTCTTCGATGTGTTTGTAGGGGCTATCATGGCTGGCATACTTATTTTCCATATAAAAGATACGTTTGACAGCTTAGATACATCGAAACTATCGGATTTGAAAGAATGATTACACTGCTTTTGACAGAACTAATAGGCATAGTGATTTTACCGTTTTTGGAGTTTAACAAAAATAGATATATTCAAGCACTTTTACAATTTATAAATTTTGCGACATTTTTATACCTTTTTAAAAGCTTAAAGACAAATGGTCCTTACTATGGGACATACTTTATGTTAGATAGCATAAACCTAATACTAATAGGCATTGTAAGCACAATAGGTTTCCTTACCTATCTTTACAGTATAGGATATCTTGAGAAAGAAAAACAGCTAGAAGAAACAAAACTAAAAGAGTTTTATTTTTGGACAAACGCATTTATGTTCAGCATGTTTCTTTTAGTTATAACAAGCAATCTTGGTATTATGTGGGTAGCGATAGAAGCTACTACGCTATCTACTACATTTTTAATAAGCTTTTACAAAAATAAGACAGCCGTAGAAGCCGCTTGGAAGTATATAATGCTCTGCTCCTTAGGTATAGCGCTGGCGCTTTTTGGCATAATACTTATGTATTTCGGTGTAATAAATATAACTGGGGCAGGGCTTGGCTCTTTGAATTGGGAAAACATAATACAAGTGTCAACAAAGATAAACAAAGAGCTGTTAAAAATAAGCTTCATATTTGTATTGGTAGGCTTTGGTACAAAGATGGGTTTGGCCCCACTTCATTTCTGGCTGCCAGATGCACACTCCGAAGCACCAACTCCCATTAGCGCATTGATGTCCTCTGTGCTCTTAAGCTGCTCTTTTTACGTAATAATAAGGATATTTGGCATAGAAATACATGCTGGCCTTGGTAATTACATCTATCATACGTTGCTTTATATGGGACTATTTAGCATAATACTAGCAGCCGTATTCATACCAAGGTCAAAAGACTATAAAAGGCTTTTAGCCTACTCTACGATGGAACATATGGGTATATTGGCTTTTAGCGTAGGTATAGGCTCTTTTGAGGGCTTGTTTGCGAGCCTTTTGGGGCTTGTTGCACACGCTCTTACGAAAACTCTCATGTTTATGGGAAGTGGTTCTGTTTTGGTTAATTTTCATACTAAAAGCATAAAAGACATAAAAGGGCTCTTTGGTATACTTCCAATTACTGCATCTTTTATAGCACTTGGCGTTTTCGCTATAACGGGTGCGCCGCCGTTTTTACTTTTTGTATCTGAGTTTTTAACACTTTTATCGGCTTTTAAAGAAGGTTTTATATGGCAAGGGGCGTTGGTTTTGTTGGCATTCTCTCTAATATTTTTTGGATTTGTAGAAAGCTTTTTTGGTATGCTTACAAAAGAACCCACTTTTTCTGAGAAAAAAGAGCATGTTTTTATGCTTATACCTATGGGTATATTGCTTATTACCATAATGGGTTTTGGGCTCTTTTTGCCAAACGATATAAAAACCTTAATAGATAGCGCCGTCAATACAATAGGGGTAAAAAGATGAAGCACTATATAGAATCTCTTTTGCACTCCGATGATTATCAATTTTTAGGGGTGTTTGCAAGCGATAAGAAAAAAGAAATAGGGGTGTTTGTTTTAAGATATTTGTTTTACGATATTAAAAACCAAAAACTAAACACAGTTGAAATAAATACAGAAAAAGAGTTTCCACATATAGATATACCGGCACTTGATTGGTATGAAAGAGAAATCCACGACATGTTTGGGCTTGTTCCCGGACATCCAAACCTTAGACCTTTGATGCTTTTTCCAGAAAACTATCCTAAGGATTTCCATCCACTAAGAAAAGATGCAAATCTAAACATAGAATATAGGGGCTATGAAGAATATAGATATGAAAACTTTGAGCCAGAAGGTTCTTTTAAGATACTGGTGGGTCCAATACATGCAGGTATTATAGAACCAGGGCACTTTAGGTTTACGCTAAATGGGGAGCCGATATTAAAACTTGAAATAAGGCATTTTTACAAACATAAAGGTATAGAAAAGTTAGCAGAAGAAAAACCTGTAGAGTTTGGTTTAAAACTATCAGAAAGAATATCTGGTGATCATAGCATAGCACATTCTTTGGCTTTTGTAAAAGCAGTAGAAACAATATACGACATAGATATACCACCAAAAGCCATATATGTAAGAGCTATCTTGTTAGAGTTAGAAAGGCTGATGTGCAATCTAAACGACTTTGCTTTTATATTTCAAGATGTAGGATATAGCTTTGGCGCTCAGAAGGTTTTTGCTATAAAAGAGATGCTGATGAGGCTAAACGAAGCTTTAACAGGGAATAGATTTAACAGGGGCATCATAAAAATAGGTGGTGTTTCAAAAGAGCTTGATGTAAAACTTATAAAAGATAGTATAGAGCTTTTAAAAAAAGAGTATTTAAAATATAAAAAATTGTTTCTAAACTCCTCTACGATATTAGAAAGAACCGATACAACGGGAAAGATATCCTACGAAATAGCTAAAAAATACGCTGCCCTTGGATATGTAGCGAAAGCGAGCGGGTTGTACTTTGATACAAGAAAAGCATTTGAAAACAAGCTTTATGGGTCTTTGATAAAAGAGTTTAGACTTAAAAACGGCGATGTAACAGCAAGATTAAAAGTAAGATTTAACGACATAGAAGAAAGCTTTGACATAATAAAAACGTTTATATCAAATATGCCAGAGGGGAATATTTATAAAGAAGTAGATTTTAAAAATCCGCAACACTCTTACAGCTTTGGCTTTGAAGAAGGTCAAAGGGGCAACATAACCCATATGCTTGAGATAGAAAACGGCCTAATATCAAGATGGAAAATAAGAGACCCATCTTTTCACAACTGGCCCATTATACAAGAGGCGGTTTTAGGTGATATAATAGCGGATTTTCCGCTTATAAACAAAAGCCTAAACCTATCTTACGCTGGAAACGATTTGTGAGGTAATTATGTTTAACGTGATAAAGACTTTTTTAAAAGAAGGCATAAAAACAGAAGACATAAGCTCCTACAACGAAGATAATATAGTGATATATAAAAAACTACCAAAAATGTTAAAGGGTAGTTTAAACATAAGACATATAGATTGTGGTTCTTGCAACGCCTGTGAATATGAGTTAATCGCTTTGTCAAACATATTTTACGATATAGAAAGATTTGGTATAAGGTTTGTGGCTTCTCCAAAACATGCGGACGCTTTAACCATAACAGGACCGATAACAAGAAACATGTATAAACCGCTTTTAGATGCCATAGAAAACGTACCAACTCCAAAAGTTATAATAGCCATAGGAGATTGCGCCATGGACGGAGGTATATTCAAAGGAGCCTATGGCATAGTAGGTGGTCTAAAAGATATAAACATAGAACCAAACATCCTAATAAAAGGTTGCCCCCCAACTCCAAAAGACATAATAAATGGTATTTTAAAAGGGTTTGAAGACTAAAAACGTTTATAATACTTAAGATGAAAATAGGAATGTTTGACTCAGGAGTAGGTGGGCTTACTGTTTTAAAATCTGTAAGGGATGCTTTTGATAAAGTAGATATTGTATATCTTGGAGATACGGCCAGAGTCCCTTACGGCATAAAATCAAGAGAGACTATTATAACTTACGCAAAAGAAAGCGCAAACTTCCTGATAAATCAAAACGTGGATATGATACTGATAGCCTGCAACAGCGTAAGCGCCAATGCAATAGATGTCCTACAAGAAACGTTTGATATACCTATAGTGGGTGTTATAGAAGCAGGCGTTGAAGCTGCTCTTAAAAGCTCCAAAACAAAGCATGTAGGTATTATAGGCACATCAGCCACTATAAATAGCAACAAATATCAGGAGCGTTTAGAGGCTTTTAATATAAAAACCTATGGAAAAGCATGCCCTCTTTTTGTACCGATAGTAGAAGAAAAACTCATAAACACAGATATATCAAAAAAAGCTGTGGAGTTTTATCTAAAAGAGTTTAAAGACTTAAAAGATATAGATACAATAATTCTTGGATGCACCCATTATCCGCTTCTGGAACAAGATATAAGAGAGTTTTTACCGCATATAAACTTGGTGAGCTCTTCGGACGCAATAATATCTTATATAAAAGACATTGTCAAAAATGAAGGAGATGCCACCACAGAACTCTATTTTACAGACATATCAGAAAACACATCAAAACTTGTTGAGTATATAATGGGGAAAAAATACGATTTAAAGTATATAAATGTAGAATCTCTTTCTATCAACTGCTAACACCCTTTATATGCCTTCCGCCGTCTATTGGAAGTATAGCACCTGTTATAGAAGTTGTTTCCAAAAAAAGCTTCAAAACGCTGTATATATCCTCAAGGCTCACTTCCTTTTTTAAAGGTGTGTTTTGTATAACCTTTTGCCACTCGGTCTCTTCCATGTCCTCTGGTTTTAGCACGGGACCCAAAGCTAAAGCGTTTACCAAAACATGAGGTGCAAACTCCTTAGCAAGCGTTAAAACAGCCCCATGAAGCCCTGCTTTTGCCACAAAATAAGGCATATAGTCTTTGTAAGGTGTATGCATTATAGCCCAATCTCCAAAAGCCACAATTCTTCCCTTTACATGCCCCTCATTTTTCATCATCATCTTAAAAGCCTCAACACCAATATTTAAAAAAGCTTCCACTATAACGCTGTTGTAATATCTATACTCTTCTATACTAAAATTATTTATAGGTACCTTATAATAAGGAGATGCCATATGTATAAACGCCTCTATCTTACCAAACCTTTCAAACACGGCATCCACTACCCCAGAAGAGTCCTTCGACAAATCCTTTCTTATACAAAAAACTCCATCTATCTCATCACAAGGGTTTTTGCTGTTATAAACAACAGCTACATTCTTACCCTCTTTCAAAAGCCTCTTTGCCGCATAAAGTCCTATTCTTCTTGCTCCAGTAATTATAATAGCCATAACAATATAATATATACGTTGAGTGAGAAATTCATTTTTTAAACATCATATTGATTTCAAAAAGCCAAAATACGGTCAGAGTTATAATATTACCCACCACATTTTAGAAGCATATCCACCCATTCAGATCATTAAGCTTTATAGCAGGGTATTTAAGAAAATTCAAGTATTTACAGCAATGTTTTTGAAAGATGAAAAGTCAAAAGTTGTAAGAGATGAAGAATTATACAACAGTCCCATAATCCTATTACATGGGTATAGAAATCTGTTTCTTTAGAAAGGTTTCTAAC
>NZ_JBMFST010000042.1:0-13763 GCF_049967395.1 Hydrogenobaculum sp.
CTCTATACCAAAAGAAGAAATCCAGCCACCAAAAGAAATGAACACAGCGTATTATAAAGCAAATGAACAAAACATAAAAGATTACATAGTAAAAAATGTTAACGCTTTAAATTTAGATAAAGAGGTGCTTCCAAAAACAAGCTTAAACAACCTTCACGATTTTACAAACCCAGTAAAGGATATTATAAAAGATAGCCCTGGTTTTCAGGCTTTTAGTGCAAACGATAAGCAAAAAGATAACAAAGACAACAGCCAAGGATTTAGCATGAACTATCAACAAAACATACAAGCAAATCAACAGAATACAACAAATAGCATAAACACGGAGAAAATTTTTAAAGAGATAGAAAAAACTGTATTGAAAGAAGCCAAAAATCCAGTTTTGATGAAAAATGTATCTATACAGCTTGACGATGGGACGTCGCTTCAAATAAAGTTTAACGCCAACAATTTATCTATAGCAATAAATACAAACACAGAACTTGCATACAAAGATTCTCAAATAAAAGATTTGCTTAAAAACCTACAAAACTTAGGCTTCAGCGTAGAGAATATAACAATAAACGGCGCCACCATAGAGTCTCAAATGGAATTTTCTCAAAACAAAGAACAAAACAAAGATGATAAAGAAGATTACAAAAAAAGCAATACCGAAGAAAAAGACTTTGAATTTGTAAATGCAATTTGACCTAAAAGAGTGCATAGTCTTAGAAAGGTTAAATAGATTTGTAGCAAAAGTCATAGTTGATAACCAAGAAACGCTTGTACATGTTAGAAACACAGGGAGATTGCCTGAGCTGTTGGTAAAAGGGGCAAAAGGGCTTTTGGAGAAAAAAGAAGGTGGCAAATACCAATGGCATTTAAAAGCTGTTAACAAAAACGGGCACTGGGTTTACATTGATTCTTTGTTGGCTCCTAAATTGTTTTTGGATTTTATAAAAAAAGAAGGTTGGTTTGATATTAAAAGCCTAAAATTAGAACCAAAATACGGTAATCATCACAAGTTTGATATATTGATAAACAACGAAATTATTGTGGAAACAAAATCTGTAAACCTTGTAAAAGATGGAATAGCTATGTTTCCGGATGCACCGTCAGAACGCGGAACCAAACATATAGAACTTTTAAAAAATATATACGCTACAAAAGAATACAAGCCCATGATAGTGTTTGTTATACAAAGGCCTGACGCAAAAGTTTTCAAACCAAACGAAGAAACAGACCTATCTTTTTCAAAAGCCTTAAAGGAAGCTAAAGAAATAGGTATAGATATACTTTGCCTTGATTGCCATACCTCGGAGAACGAGATTTTCATAAAAGGCCAGATACCAAAAGCTTTTTGATTTATAATATTTCTATGCTTGCAGATAGAGTTAAAACGTTAAAACCATCACCCACTTTGGCAGTTAGTGCCAAAGCCAACGAACTAAAAGCCAAAGGTATAGATATAATAAGCTTTGGAGCAGGTGAGCCGGACATAGATACACCTGACTTTGTCAAAGAAGCTTGTATAAAAGCTCTTAAAGAAGGTAAAACCAAATACACACCGTCTTCTGGTATTCCGCTTTTAAGAGAAGCGCTATCGCAAAAGCTAAAAACCGAAAACAACATAGAGTATAGTCCTTCAGAAATAGTTGTATCCACAGGGGCTAAGATGATTTTGTTTCTTATATTTATGGCCATACTAAACGAAGGAGATGAGGTTATCGTACCTTCACCTTATTGGGTAACATATCCAGAACAAATAAGGTTATTTGGTGGAGTGCCAGTGTTTGCAGATCTTCAAGAAGATAACAATTTTGAGCTAACGCTTGATATATTAAAAAGATATGTAAGTCCAAGAACCAAAGCCGTCATAATAAACTCGCCTTCAAACCCTACAGGAGCTGTTATATCGGAAGAAAACCTACAAAAGATTGTTGAATTTTGTATCCAAAGGAATATATTTATTATATCCGATGAGTGTTATGAACACTTTGTATATGACGGAACTTATATGGTAAGTCCAGCATCTTTTAGCAAAGAAGCAAAGGATATTACTTTCACGGTAAACGCTTTTTCCAAGACTTTTTCCATGACGGGCTGGAGAGTGGGATATGTAGCTTGCCCATCTTCTTATGCAAAAGTTATAGCGGATTTAAACAGTCAAAGCGTATCAAACGTTACAAGCTTTGCCCAATGGGGTGCTTTAGAGGCGTTGAAAAACGACAATTCAAAAGCTTTTATAGAAAATATGAAGAATACGTTCGCAAAAAGAAGAGCTCATCTTATGAATATTTTGGAAAACTACAACATACCTTATTCAAAACCAAAAGGTGCTTTTTATATGTTTATAGATTTGACAAAGTATAAAAACAATTTCAAAGACGATATAGAAATGAGCTCTTACATATTGGAAAAGGGTAATGTAGCTTTAGTACCAGGTTCTTCCTTTGGAAAAGATTTTTGGGCAAGGCTATCTTACTGCGTGTCTGAGGACACGTTGTCAGAAGGTGTAAAGCGTATAAACGAGGCTTTAAGAGGTTTATGAGAAAGTTTTTAAAAACGTCTTTATTTATTTTAGGTATAGGGCTTTTAATAGCTTCTTGCTCAAAGCAAAACAATGTAAACGAATATCTAAAATCAAGCTCCAACAAAAATATACCTATAGTAAGTTTAGAACCATCAAAAGATTACGAGATGCTTATAATAGAAAGTAGCGATTGCCCCTACTGCCACAAATTGCAACACGATATAGCCACAAATCAAAGCTTAATAGAAGCTCTAAAAAACGTTGAAGTGGCACCAGTTTTAGCAGACGATACTTCAAAACTTTATAAACTAGTTATAAACAACCATAAGCTTATTGGTACCGGAGAAGACATAGCCGCTGATCTTGGAGTAAATGCCTATCCAAACATATTTTTCTTAAATAAAGAAGGTAAGGTTATATTAAACGTGCCCGGCTACGTAAAACCAAAAACGATGGTTTGTGTTATAAACTTTATCACTACGAAAAGCTACAAAAAAGAAGATATAAACTCATACATAAAAGCCAACCACTGTTTATCTTAAAATATATGAAATTTGACGTGGTAGTTGTAGGAGCAGGACACGCTGGAATAGAAGCCGCTATCGCGGCTTCAAAGCTATGCGATAGCGTAGGGCTTTTTACGATAAACATAGACAACATAGGCCAAATGTCTTGCAATCCGGCAATAGGTGGTATAGCAAAAAGCATTGTAGTAAGAGAGATCGATATATTGGGCGGGGAAATGGCAAAAGCCATTGATGCTACAGGTATACAATTTAAGATGTTAAACAAAAGAAAAGGCGAAGCTGTATGGGCGCCAAGAGCTCAAGCGGATAAACTAAAGTACAAAGAATATATGAAAAAAGCCCTTATGAACATACCAAACTTATACCTTGTGCAAGATGAAATAATAGATATCCTTGTGAAAGGTAACGAAGTAATTGGGGTAAAAACAAAGCTAGGCATAGAATATCAGTGTAAAGCCGTGGTAGTAACCACAGGGACGTTTTTGAATGGAAAAATATTTATAGGGGATAAAGTTTTTCCTGGAGGTAGAGCTTGGGAACCACCATCTACGACACTTGATGAGTTTTATAAAAGATTTGGATTTACGTTAAAAAGGTTTAAAACCGGGACACCTGCAAGACTTGATAAAAGAACGATAAATTTTGATGAGCTAGAACCAGCGCCCGGAGATGAACCGGCACCCAAGTTTTCATTGTTTTCAGAACCAAAAGGGAGCTATTGGTTTGAATCAAACAAAAAACAAATAGATTGCTACATCACCTATACAAACCCAAAAACCCACGAGATAATAAGAAAAAATCTACATAGAACAGCTCTTTACGGTGGTCTTATAAAAGGTGTCGGTCCTAGGTATTGTCCTTCTATAGAAGACAAAGTTGTAAAGTTTGAATCGAAAGCCCAACATCAGATATTTTTAGAACCAGAAGGGGAAGATACCATAGAAATATACCCAAACGGGCTTTCTACATCACTACCAGAAGATATACAACAAGAAATGTATAGAACCATAAAAGGGCTTGAAAACGTAGTGCTTATAAGACCAGCCTACGCTATAGAATATGACATAGTAGATCCTTTGGAGCTATACCCAACGCTTGAAACCAAGAAGGTTAAGGGACTGTTCCACGCCGGAAACTTCAACGGCACAACGGGTTATGAAGAAGCCGCAGGGCAAGGAATATTGGCGGGTATAAACGCTGGCTTAAGGGCAAACGACAAAGAACCTATAATATTACCAAGATCTGTTAGCTATATAGGGCTTATGGCAGAAGACTTGGCCACAAAGGAAATAGTAGAACCGTATAGACTTTTTACATCAAGGTCTGAGTATAGACTATCGGTAAGACAAGACAATGCACCAGAAAGACTTTTAGAATTATCCCACAATCTTGGCCTATTGCATGAAGAAGATTATAAACTTGCTAAAGAGCTTTTAAACGGTGTCAAGTATTATATTGATTATTATAAAAGCCAAAAAACCGTTGTAAACTTGGGAGAGAGCCCAAAACCCTACACCTTATCTCAAATAATAGCAATAGAAGGTATCGATAAAGTAAAAGAACTTGGTTTTGATGTTCCTCAAAATCTTTACATAAAGGACGAAACGGAAATAATACTAAAATACGAATATTACATAGAAAAAGAAAAGAAACTAAACGAAAAACTTAAAATGTTTGAGCATATAAAATTACCACCAGACATGGATTATGAAAACGTAAAAGGCTTAACGAAAGAGGCTATAGAAAAACTAAAAAGGCTTAGACCAGCCACCATAGCCCAGGCAAAAAGTATAGACGGCATAACACCAGCTTCCATAAGCGCAATACTAATACATATGGGTATTTTAGGCTAATAAACGGCATACAAAAAACATAAAATTAGTTTATAATACATAAGATGAAAACCAAGGGCTTTAATATATCGCTTATAGTGCAAAGCTTTATAAACCTTGAAAAAGCCTACAAAGATATATTAAAAAATCTCAAACTTCCAAAAGAATCTTTCATTCAAAACAAACTCGTAATAGACAAAGTAAGGACAGATTTCAATATAGCCTTTGAAGCTGCCATGAGGCCCTGTAGACATATATCCCAAGTGTTAAACATAAAAACTACCAAACATTGTCTTTACGAACTTTCAGAAGCCTTAGGATTTCCTTTTGCCAAAGATATGAAGGACTTATCAGAATTTTATGTAAACTATAGAGATTTAAAAAAAGAGATAGATCCATCTTATCTGTATGATTTTCTCAATACCCACATAAAACTTTTTAGAGATTTTGCAGAACAAATAATAAACTACATAAAAAATACCACCAAAAATTACCTTCTTATAGATTACGACCTTCTGAATGAAAAAGCCAAGCACATAAAAGATGCTGTTGAAAAGCTAAGGTTTGTACTATCAAAAGATGAGACGGAGTTTTTATCAAAACCAATGTACTTTGACAGGGCAAAATACTTTTATCAGGTAGCTTACGATGCTTTATTTGACATATGCAGGCATCTAGCACCAAAATTTAAGCTAAAAAACCCATCTGACGATTGCCTTGTTGTTATGGCTCAAGCAAACATAGTAGAGAATCCAAACATAGCTTACGATATGATGAGATTGAAAAACAAACTGATAACCACATGGGATGTAGATCATCGAGAATTTTATGAAGCCTTGAAAAAACTGTTACCCTACTTTGAAACATATATAAAAGAGTTGTCTAACTCTGTAAAAGAACTTGTAAAAAATGTCTAAACTAGCACTAGCCATAGACGACAAAAGTTCTTTGAACATTTTGAAAGAATTGGCAGGTCTTCCGCTAGTTGTAAAAATAGGACCTATAGTATTTTTAGAAGAGGGTTTTTCTTTGTTAAAAGCCCTAAAACAATCTAGCTTTGAAGTGTTTTTGGACTTAAAATTTCACGATATCCCAAACACTGTTTTAAAAGCTGTGGAAGTTTGTGCCAAAAACAACATAGATTATCTTACTGTGCATACCCTTGGTGGAAAAGATATGTTAAATCCGCTAAGAGATGTAAAAGGAAGCACAAATATAATAGGCGTTACAATACTAACATCCCACGATTCATCCTATCTAGATTTCTTAGGTTCTAAATACAGTTTGGAAGAAATGGTTTTACATCTTGCCGATGTTGCTTACGAATGTGGTTTGGATGGTGTTGTATGTTCTGGTTTTGAGGCTTTTAGTATAAAAAATAAATTTCCAAACTTAAAAACCGTTATACCAGGAGTAAGGCTTGATAAAGATAAAAAAGACGATCAAAAACGAGTAACAAGCTTACAAGAAATCGTTGAAGTAGCGGATATAGTTGTTATGGGAAGGAGTATATTTAATAGCCCTAATCCAAAAGAAACAATTTTTAGTATATTAAATATGTTAGGAGGTCATCATGGAAACAGTTAGCATATTTATAGACGGCAAAGAATATAAAGCTCCAAAAGGAGAAAATTTATTGAAATACATGCTATCTGTAGGCATAGAAATTCCTTATTTTTGCTATCTTGATAGATTGCCAGCCCTTGGTTCTTGCAGGCTTTGTATAGTGCTTGTAGAAAATCAAAACCGCGTTATACCCTCTTGCACACTTCAAATACAAGAAGGTCTTAGAGTCAGCACCCAAGCAAAAGCTGTAAAAGAAAATCAGGCTTACTTGTTACAAGCTTACATGACAAGGCATCCTCTTGACTGTCCTATATGCGACAAAGCTGGTGAATGCGATTTGCAAAACTACGGAGCCATTTACGGACCGCAAACTCAGATAGTACCAGTATCTGCATTAGAAAAGCATAGAGAAGAACATGACTGGCAAAGTGACTACTTGGAATATTATTCAAATAGATGCGTTGTTTGTTATAGGTGTACAAGGGTGTGTGATTATATAAACAAAGCAAAAGCTCTATACGTAGAAGAAAGAGGTTTTGATTCTAACATAGTGCCTACCGTAAGACCAATCGATACCTCCTCTTGCGATATGTGCGGTATGTGCGTGGATGTATGTCCAGTTGGTGCTATCATATCAAAGCCTTTTAAGTTTTGGTCTAGAAGCTGGCTTTTACAAAACGAAGAAACAGTATGTCTAAATTGCCCCACTGGATGCAACATAGAGCTTGAGTTTGGCGTAGGGGATTGGAAGTCAAAAGCCCAAGTTTATAGGACCAAACCGGGCAAAGAACTCGATAGCTGCGCAAAGATATTCTTTGGATACGATATGCTAAACGACAACAGAATAAAGGAACCCATCACAAACCAAAACAGATTTCCTTTTTCAGAGCCAATAGAGATAATAAACAAAAGCTTCAAAGAAAAACCTATGGCAGTAATAATATCTCCTTTTATGACAAACGAAGAAATAGGTTTAGCTTTAGACATAGCTAAAAAATCAAGTTCCTATGTCTCTTCTGTAATTAGCGTTGATTTAATTCCATTTTTAAAAGCCTATAAAAAACCAGTAGCTCATATTGATGAGATAACCCAAAAAACCAACTTTATATTTATAGGCGATGATATAAGCTCTGTAGCACCTGTTGTAAGCTATAGAATAAATGGTAAGGTCTATAAAACATCCACCAAAAAATCAAGGGATGACAAATTTAACCCAACTTACATAGATATAGAAAAAATCCATGATGTAGTAGACAAGGATACCGCCATATTAGTAGATGTTTATAGCTTCAGATATGAGGATGCCTCAAAGCTTGGGGAAACCCTCAGCAAACTAGACGTCCCAGTTATGCCAATACCTTTACAAACAAACGCGCTTGGTCTTTACGAAGTCCTAAAAGATATACCTTTTACAGACATAGGTCTCATATTAGACATGGTTAAGAACGGCGAAATAAAATCAGTGCTGCTGTTTGGAGAAGATTTATTTGATTATTTTGATAAAGATTTTGTCTTTGAAGCTTTTAAAAACACAAAACTAACGCTTGTGACACCTTTCAGGAGCGAACTATCCCTTTTAGCTGATACTTGTATACCAATGAAGCTAACCGGCGAAAAAGAGGGCACTATACATACGTTAAGAGGAGTTAAAAAGATTTCAAAAGTTTTACCTTTCCCAATAGACGACGACATACTAAAAGAGCTTCCAAAATTGGCAGGCATAGGAAATTCTTTCTCTTATAAAGAGGGAATAGTGAAAACCGATTACAGAAAAGAGATATCTGTTTATAATAGCTCTTGGATATTAGAGCATAGCAAATTGCTACAAAATCTTGAAACTAAAAACAAAGAAGAGGGTGTCAATGTCTGAAGTAGTGTTTTATCTCAAGGACAAGCTAAAAGGCGAGCTCATTCAAACTCACAGCTCTTTCGTTATAATCACAGACGATGTAGTTTATAAAATAAAAAAGCCGGTAAACTTTGGTTTTTTAGACTATTCAACGTTAGAAAAGAGAAAACTTTACTCGTACAAAGAGCTAGAGATAAACAAGCGACTCTGTAGCGATATATACATAGATGTCTTACCTATATCAAAAATAGACGACGGCTACGAATTTTCAGATAAGAACATAGTAGAGTATGCTGTGAAGATGAAAAGAGTAAACGATGAGCTTTTTATGATAAACAGGTTAAAGGATTTAACTAACAAAGATATAGAAAATGTAGCAAAAAGAGTAGCGCGTTTTCACTTAGAAACTAAAAAAGTATACGACTTTGATGTTTATAATCAAATGAAGTTCAACACAGATGAGAATTTTGAGCAAACTAAAGAATTTATAGGTAAAACCATAGAGCAAGAAGATTACGACTTTATAAAGGACAAAGTAAACAGCTTTTATCAAAAGCATAAAGACCTTTTTTATAAAAGGCAAAAAGAAGGTTATGTGGTAGATGGGCATGGAGATATAAGGTTAGAGCATGTTGTGATGGTAAAAGATATATGCATAATGGATGCTATAGAGTTTAACGATAGGTTTAGGATACAAGATCAGATAAACGATATGTGTTTTTTATCAATGGAGCTTGAGCTTAAGGGTTATAAAGATTTTGCTAAAACATACGAAGATACTTATAAAAACGCCACAAAAGATAAAGATTTTGAAATTTTTTTAGATTTTTACAAATGTTATAGAGCTTACGTAAGAGGAAAAGTAACGTCGTTTTTGTTAAACGACCCCCACGTAGAAAACAAAGACAGCGTTGTAGAAAGCGCTAAAAGATTTTTCAAACTAGCTAAAGAGTATGCAACCAACGTTGTCTAATATAAGACGTGCTTTGCTGTGGTGTTTACTGTTTACATTTTTCTTATCGATAACTATATTTGAAGTTTTTGTAGTGATATATCTTTTGGTGCTTTTATACGATGAGATTAAAAGTAAAAATTTAAAAGGCATTTTAACGGCTCCTATATTTACTTATATTACCCCTGGTCTTATTTCCAGTATAATGTTTAACATTTCAAAGATAAACCATGCCATTGAAGAGCTTATATTTATGCTTTTGTATCTAGCAAAAAATTATCTTGATATAGACTATATGAAGTTTGCAAAAACTGTAAACTTATATCTGACACTCTTAGGCTTACCTCTTTCTCTTATAGCCCTTTACAATCTAAAATCAAAAGGCTATGAAATGATTTTATTTGGTGGAGCTTTTGACTCTGGGTTTATATTTTCCATGATTGCCTTTTCAAGCATCGGTATTTTTTTATATAAAAAGGATTGGAAAAGGTTTTTATTCTTAGGGCTTTTTTTGTTATACAGCCTAATGGTGGTTTTTAGCACAAAAAGATCAGATTTGCTTGGATTTTTAGCGGGATTAAGCGTTTTTTTAAGTGCATCTTTAGGTAGTTATTCCAAAAAACTTGTGCTTTCAATATTGGCAGCTTCTTTGCTTGTGCTTTCGATAGGCGGGTTTTACGTTTTTAGGAAGGATCCTAGGTTTGATGCAATTGTTAAAATCCTAAAACATGAAAAAATAACCACAAAAGAGTTAAATACTGTTTCAAGTTTAAGATATAAAATTATGATTCACGCTTTCAGAGTTATAAGAAATGACATCAGAAACAAAAATATACCAGCAATTCTAATAGGGCACGGAGTTAGGAGTGGCGTAAAATTAGACCCAAAGCTTGGTCTTGAAAAGTTTGAATCTTTTGAAGCCATATCTGAATACATAGAGAAAGGTCTTATCGGATTAATCGGTCTTGTATGGTTTTATTGGAGGGTGCTAAAATTCAGCTTCAGTTTAAAAGCTTTAAAAGAGGAGGACTTTCTTTTCATACCTTTTGTAGCCACTATGGTATATCAGCTTTTTGGTTCTTTGTTTACATTTTTTTGGAGCCTTTACCTTCCTTTGATTTTGCTTTTGTTTGGTATTGCCGAAAATTACTATGAAAAACGCTAACATACATATAGGTATAAGTGGTTATTATTACAAAGATGCCGTAGGAAGATTTTACCCAAACGGTATAAGGCCGTCTGAGTTTATACTTTATTACCAAAGATTCTTTGATAGTGTAGAATTAAATTTTACTTTTTATAGATATCCTCAAAAACACCATATGAAATCTATACTTAAAAAAGCGCCAAACCTAAGGTATGCAATAAAACTGCATAGAAGCTTCACACACGTAAAAAATTACGACAAAGAAAGCTTGGAAAAGTTTATAGAAGACATAGAACCAATAACATCTTCAGGGCGTTTTATAGCACTTTTACTACAGTTTCCACCATCTATGCACTATAAGGAAGAAAACTTAGCGCATATAGAGGCTCTTATAAAAAGCTTAAAACCAATACCTTTGGCAATAGAATTTAGAAGCAAGTCTTTCAATAGAAAAGATGTTTTTGAGCTTTTAAAAGAAAACAACGTTAGCATAGTAAACGTAGATGCTCCAAAAAAAGAAGACACATTGGTAGGACCTTGGATTAGCACAGCAGACTTCAACTATATAAGAATACACGGAAAAGATGAGGAAAATCCTTACAAATACCTGTATAGTATAGACGAGCTAAAAAAAATAAAAACAAAGATAAGGAAAATAGAAGACTACAAACCCACTTACATATTTTTTAACAACACCTTTGGAGCAGGAGCTTTTCTAAACGCACTTGAAATGAAGCGTCTATATGGATTTGAGGTAGACATACCAGATAAGTTGGAGGCTATAAGAAATCAAAACATATGGGTATAGCGTTTTTTGGAGGTAGCTTTGATCCGATACATATAGGACATATACTTGTAGCAAGAGATGTGTGCGAGCTTTGTAATATTGATAAAGTATTTTTTATGCCAGCCTTTATATCTCCTTTTAAACCTAAACCAATGGCGAGCCCAAAACAAAGGCTTGAAATGTTAAAGCTTGCCCTAGAAGGTGAGTCTTGGGCTTTTATAGAAGATATAGAAATAAAAAAAGAAGAAGTATCATACACCTACAAGAGTGCTCTAATACTAAAAGAAAAATATCAACAGCCCCCAACCTTCATAATAGGCTACGATGCTTATCTAACGCTTGACAAGTGGTATAGGTATGAAGACCTTGTAAAAATTGCAAATTTTATAGTGGTAAAAAGAGGAAAAACAGATACACTAAAAAAAGATGATGTAGATGCGATTTTTTGTAACACGAGAACTGTAGATGTCTCTTCTACAGAAATCAGGGCCCGCATAAAAGAAGGCAAAAGTGTAAAATATATGCTACCAGACAAAGTACTAGAATATATATTGAGAGAGGGTATTTATGCAAAAAGCTGAAAACTATGTAAGTTTAGATATTTTTTCTTCAAACATACCAGCTTTTAACTACGAAGATAGCGTTGATATGGTTTATAAGTTTTTCAAAGAAAAACCTTTTTACAAATACGTTGTTATACTAAAAAATCAAATACCTATAGGTATTGTAAAAAAAGATGATATAGCCTTTGCAAATAGAAATTTAAATGTGGGGGAGTTATCAAAACCTCTTCCAAAAGTCAAAAACACCAACGTAAACCCACAAAGGCTTTCAGATGTTATTGAAGTCTTAAGACTCCAAGTGTCCGATATATTTTTAGTAAATAACAAAAATCAATACATAGGAGTAATAAATTACGATACAGTAATTCACTATCTAAGCAAATTTCCAGACACTTCTCAAGACAAAATATCTAACATGTTAGGAAAAGATTATTATGCAGTAGTTATAGGTTTTCAGGATTTTAAAGAGCTAAAAGAAGAACTTGGTTATAAGATAGATTCGTTGTTTAAACTAATAAAAGACCTATTAAAAAATATGTCTAACGAATGTTGCACTTATATAGAAAAATCCGACAGCGATATATACAGTGTGCACAAAACAAAAATCACAAAAGATGTTATAAATAAATTCTTTGATGAATTTTATAAAGAATACAACGTCTTGTTTCAAACCCATAAAACACCTGTTATGTATGCCATAGTGCTAAATCTAAACAACATAAAATCTTACGATGCTTTCATAAAACGAATAGATATCTTAAAAGTTTACATAAAAGACATGAAAAATACTGTGGCGATAATTGATGGATTACAGCCCCTTCTTATAACGCACTTATCAAAGCAAGATTATCCAACGGTACAGCTTATAAAAGAAAAAATATCATCCTCTATACAAGATATTGTCAACAATTTAGTAAAAACTGAGAAAAATCTGTGGGAATTTGTAGTTTATGATATGTTTAAAAAGTATCCTTTTTACGATCTTATTTACATAATGAATGAATCTGGAATCCAAATATCCAACAACATAATAAATCCAGACATATCTAAAAGTATAGCCACAGGGAAAAAGGGGGCAGATAGATCAAAAGAGGCTTATTTTAAAAATGCCTCTGAAACCCCTTACATAACAGAAGTTTATCTTTCTAAAGCCACAGATGATTTTTGCATCACCGTTTCGCTGGCTTTTAAATATCAAAATAAATCTTATGTAATAGCTGGAGATATAGCGTATTCGGACATAGGGAAAATTAACCTGCAAAGCTAATTGCTTTTGAGGTAAAATGATAAGTAGGAGGTATTATGAAATTTTACAAAAGCAAAATAATAACGAGCGCTATATCTATGCTAACTCTAATAAATATTACATTTGCCAATGCCAAGATTGATAAAAATGCTGATAAAAGCAATAACACCACAAACCAACAAACCAATACCAGCAACAGCTTTGAAGAGCTTTTACATAGCACGCCAGGAGTTTTAGTAAATAGAGTTGTGGCTTCCGTAAACGGTGAGCCAATATTACAAAGCGATTTAAAGATAGCAATGGTATATTTTGGCACAAAAGATGCGAAACTGGCCTTAAAAAGGCTTATAGACATATACCTCATCTACCAATATTTGAGCGAAAACCACATGGCCACACCAGAGAGCTTCTTAGAGCAAACTATAAAAGATATGGCTTCTCAAAACAACCTTACCGTTGAACAACTTTACGAAGAGCTAAAAAAACAAGGCATATCACCAAAAGAGTTTAGAGACTTTTTAAGAAAAGAGATTTTGGCAACAGCCGGCTTTGGAGAATACTTAAGGAAAGCCGTCAAAATTACACCTTCTGATATCGAGCTTTTAAAATTAAAATACGGCAAACCTAAAATAGAAAGAGACATTGAACTTCTCGTAGTACCCAAAAAAGACAAAGATAAACTAAGCAAACTTTTAAACAACACCACAAGCCTAAAAACAATAGCAAACAAATTAAACCTAACTCCCCAAGAATTAGAAGTGGCAAAAGGAGATTTGAAAAAG
>NZ_JBMFST010000043.1:0-13628 GCF_049967395.1 Hydrogenobaculum sp.
GGTGGTCTATTGTATGGAAATGGCGGGTTATCTATATCTGGGGTGAATGGCAACAGAGATGTGGGGACAGCTACAGAACCAGTAGTAGCTATATCTGGCATAGGAACAAACGCAAGCATGAACATTTCTATGTCAGGCACAACTCAATTCAACGGCCTAATCATGGCATCGTTCTTAGCAAACTTTATCATAGGGGATAGTCAAATAAATGGAGCTATGTATGCAAACAACCTTGGTAGTTTTAGTGTAGGCGGCCATGCCTCAATAAACTTTAACTATGCAATACTAAGCCAAATAGCAAATGCATTTCCAAAATTATTTAATCCAGTAAACTGTTATAGCAATGGACCACAACAGGTTATGCTAAATGCTATGACTTTATACTAAAAGCATTGAAAACTTGAAAGTATGTTATATATTTAAAGATTGGAGGTAATGATATATGTTTAGGGCTATGTGGACATCGGCAGCTGGTATGACAGCACAGCAACAAAACCTTGATATCATATCAAACAACATGGCAAATGTAGATACGGTAGGTTATAAGCAGCTTCAACCTGTATTTGATGACCTCGTATATCAAACTGTAAAAGACCCGGGCATGGAAACCTCCCAAAACTCCCAAAACCCTATAGGATATCAGCTTGGGCTTGGTGCCTACATAGACGGGACTTACGGTATATTTACCCAAGGAAACGTCCAACAAACCGGCAATCCTCTTGATGTAGCTATACAAGGAAACGGCTTTTTCCAAGTGGCTATGCCAGATGGAACCATAGCATACACCAGAAATGGACAGCTTCAATTGGATGCCAACGGAGACCTTGTTACAGCAGACGGATACCTTATACAACCTCAAATCACAATACCTCCAAACGCCACCTCTGTAAATATAGGGCCAGATGGTACGGTAGCTGTTACAATACCAGGTCAGCAAGGAGTTCAAGTGGTAGGTCAGCTTCAACTGGCAAACTTCGTAAATCCAGCTGGCTTAAAAAGAATAGGCAACAATTTATATGAACAAACCCAAGCCTCTGGAAATCCCATAGTATCAAACCCAGGTACTCAAGGGCTTGGCACTCTTCTATCTGGCTATGTAGAAGCATCTAACGTAAATATAGTAAATGAAATGGTAAACCTTATAGTAGCTGAAAGAGCATATCAATTTAACGCTAAGGGAATAACCGCAGCAGATACCATGCTTTCTACGGCGACAAACCTCTACACTGGTTAATGAAAAAAGCCTTTTATAGCGTTTTTGTTTTATTAATTTTTCTACCTTTTTTGGGCTTTTCAAAAGAGATAGTTTTTAGTCAAAGTTATGTTGAAAAGCTTGTTAAAAAAGAGATTGAAAAGCAATACGGCAAAAATATAAAAGTAGATTCTGTAAACTGCTTTGTTTATAAACCTTTTACGGTAGATTCAAAAGATATATCGGTAAGCCTTAGGATACCGCCTCTTAGCCCAGATGCTTACGCTAGCATAAACATAAATTCAAACAACATACTTCAAAGAACCTACAACGCCATAGCTTATATAGAGTGGAGAGTGCCTGTTATAGTTGCAAAAAAGCTTATCACAAGGGGACAGATCATTACAAAAAACGACATTAAAAGCACTGTCAAATATATTAGATTTGTGCCTCAAAACTTGGTAGTATCAAAACGTCAAGTGATAGGGGCTACCGCTTTGCAAAATATAGGGATAGGAGAACCCATAAGGACTTCTATGATAAGCATGGTACCTGTTATAAGGTATGGAGACATCGTAAGAGTAATATACGACAACGGCTATATAAGGATTACTACAAGAGCAAAAGCTATGCAAAACGGATATCTTGGCAAGTTTGTAAGACTACAACCCCTTGACAATCCAAAAACCTTCATCACCGGCAAAGTCATAGATAAAGATACAGTCCTTATAAGCCCAAATTCATACTAATTTCATGTAAAAATGTTAAAATTAGATAAGATGGACAGTAGCATAAGTAAATTAGACAAAACGTTCTGGAAAGACTTCTTTAACATATTAAAACCCTATTGGCTTCATTCGGAAGAAAAAAAGAAAGCGTGGCTCTTGTTTTTTGTGATAATTTTTTTAAACCTTTTTCAAGTGTTTTTAAATGTGCTTTTTACAAAATGGTACAAAGTGTTTTATGATGCATTGCAGCACTTTGACGAAAAAGGCTTTTGGAAAGCGCTCTTAGAGTTTAGCGTATTGGCAACGCTTTTTATAGTATCGGCAGTCTACGCTACATATCTTCAACAGATGCTTCAAATAAAATGGAGAGCTTGGCTTACATCTTTTTACATATCAAAATGGGTAAGCAACAAAAAATTTTACCACATGCAAGTAATAGAGCAAAACACCGACAACCCAGACCAGCGTATAGCAGATGACGTAAACGCCTTCATAAGCCAAAGCCTTAGTCTATTCCTTGGACTAATGAGCTCCGTAGTGACGTTTTTCTCGTTTGTTGGAATGCTTTGGGTAATATCTGGTCCTATAAGTTTTAATGCTTTTCATATTAAAATCACAATACCTGCTTATATGGTTTGGGCAGCTATAATATACGCTATAGCAGGTACTTATATAACCGCTAAAATCGGTAAACCCCTTGTTAAGCTAAACTTTGACCAACAGATGTTTGAAGCAAACTTTAGGTTTGCCTTGATAAGGATAAGAGAAAATTCAGAGTCCGTAGCCCTTTTAAACGCAGAGGAAAAAGAGCATCAAAATCTCATGGACACGTTTAGATACGTATTTCAAAACTACTGGCAGATAATGGTAAGACAGAAGATGCTTGGATGGTTTACATCTGGATACAATCAAATAGCCATAATATTTCCAATACTTGTGGCAGCACCAAGGTTTTTTGCCAAAAAGATACAGCTTGGGGATGTAATGCAGATAGCCAGTGCTTTTGGTCAAGTCCAATCGTCTTTATCTTTTATAGTAAACTCTTATTCCTCAATAGCCACATGGTATTCTGTGGTAGATAGACTTAGAACCTTCGAGAAAAACATAAAAGCCATAGAAACCTCTCAGCGCCAAAGCAAGATATCTATTTTGCCAAGCCAAGACAAGCTTGCTATAGAGCATCTAAGCATAAAAATACCTTATTCTGAAAAGCTCATAGTGAAGGATTTAAATTTAACGATAGAAAAAAAAGAGCACACCATCATAATGGGGCCGTCAGGCGTAGGCAAATCTACACTCATAAGAGCTATAGCCGGTATATGGCCCTTTGGAGAAGGCACTATAAAATTGCCACCAAATCATATGTTTTTACCTCAAAAACCTTATTTTCCATACGGAAGCCTAAGGGAGATACTTTTATACCCTTCCACAGACGGTAAAGCCGTACCAAACGAGTATTTGGAAGAACTTTTGGATATGGTAGGACTTTCTTATCTTTCAAAAGATTTAAACACCAAAAACTTGTGGTCTCAGGTGCTCTCTCCCGGCGAACAGCAAAGTCTAAACATAGCAAGAGTGCTGCTTCATTCACCAGATTGGCTTTTTATGGATGAGTCCACAAGCGCCTTAAACGAAGAAAAAGAGATACATCTTTACAGCCTTTTATTAGAAAAGCTTAAAAATCTAACTATAATAAGCGTTGCTCACCGTAAATCTTTAGAAGATTTTCATATTAAAAAATTGATTTTGAAAGAGAATGCTCAATACGAGATAACGTACATTCAAAAATCTTTAAAATCCATTTAAGCTCTGGGGGAGGGGCTCGAACCCCCAACCTGGTGGTTAACAGCCACCCGCTCTGCCGGTTGAGCTACCCCAGATAACAATACTATTATACCATAAGCAAAAAAAATTTCAAGTTTTTTTAAGTCATAAAAATAGCAACGACGTTTTTATGATATACTAATTACTGAGCAATATTTAGGAGGTGTATATGGATTTTATAAATCCTACAAAAATTAAGGTGTTTGGCGTAGGCGGTGGTGGTTGCAACGCTGTTAATAGGATGTATCTTGACGGTATAGAAAATGTTGAATTGTACGCTTTAAATACAGATATCCAACACCTTAGCACGCTAGCTGTCCCAAACAAGCTACAAATAGGTGAAAAAATAACCAGAGGCTTAGGAGCCGGTGCAAGACCAGAAGTAGGAGAACAAGCGGCTTTAGAAGATTTGGACAAGATAAAAGAGATCTTGAGAGACACCGATATGTTGTTTATAGCGGTAGGTCTTGGAGGTGGCACAGGCACAGGGGCAGCTCCTGTTATAGCCCAAGCGGCAAAAGAGATGAACATACTTACTGTATGCGTATGCACAAAACCCTTCAACTTTGAAGGTCCCAAAAGAGCTCAAGCAGCAGAAGAAGGGCTACAAAAGATAAAAGATGTGTGCGATACATATATCGTAATACACAATCAAAGGCTTCACGATATAGCCGATAGAAACCTTACAATAGGAAATGCCTTCAAAATGGTGGACGACATACTATCTCAAGCGGTTAGAGGCATAACAAGTATAGTAACCACACCAGCTTTAATAAACGTAGACTTTGCAGACGTAAAAACGATAATGCAAGACGGTGGATTATCTTTGATAGGCATAGGTACATCTAAAAATAGCGATAAGCTGGATGCCGCCGTAGAACAAGCCATGCATAGCCCGTTGCTGGAAGGAAACTCTATAAAAGGTTCAAAGAGACTTATGGTAACGCTTTGGATAAACCAAGACACACCATTTACGGAAATAGAATCCTCTATAGCAAAAATAAGAGAAGAAGCCGACGACAACGCACTTATTATATTTGGCGCTGTTGTGTTGAATGAAAACGAAGGTCAAAATACAAAAGTGGCTATAGTAGCTACTGATTTTGAAGAAAATGTAAAAGCCCAGCAGGGTTTAAAGGTTATAAAAACCCAAGAGAGAGAACCCAAAAAAGAAGAAAAGCCAAGAGCCGTAGAACCGCAAGCTCAGGAAGAAGAAGACTTACCGGCTTACCTTAGAAGAAAAAGAAAGATATGAAAAAAGAAATATTTACACCAAAAGCCCCAAAACCCTTGGGGCCTTATTCCCAAGCGGTACTTATAAACAACATGCTTTTTGTATCCGGCAGCATAGGTATAGATGATGCAGGCAATCTAAAACCAGACATAGCATCCCAAACAAAACAATGTCTTTCCAACATACAAAACATACTTCAAGAAGCTGGTTTTAATTTAGAAGATGTGATAAAAACCACCATATACCTAACCCATTTAGAAAATTTTGCAGTAGTAAACGCTATTTACGAAGAATTTTTTACAAATGTCCACATAAAACCGGCTCGCTCTACGGTGGAAGTATCTTCTTTGCCAAAAGGCGCCCTAATAGAAATTGATGTCATAGCAATAAAAGCCTAAAAACTAAAAAACAACCGATTTAGTTTAGTAAATCTAAAACGTGCAAGTTTGTGCTATAATATTAAATTTAGAGCGGATGTGGTGAAATTGGCAGACACACAGGACTTAGGATCCTGTGGGCGTAAAAGCCCGTGAGGGTTCGAGTCCCTCCATCCGCATTAAACAAATTTTTTTGGAGGTTTTATGGCTTTTACCATAACAAAAGAAGAAGGTATATTTAGAGATTTTGCTTTTGATGTAGAAGGAAAAGAGCTAGAGCAAGCTTACAGGACAATTTTAAATGAGTTAAAGGCTAACGCAGAGGTAGATGGCTTCAGAAAAGGTAAAGCTCCTGAGTGGATTATAAAGAGCAAGTTTAAAAACTACATACTTGAAGCTCTTGTAGAAGATTTTGCCAAAAAAGCCTATGAAAGCGCAAAAGAAATGGGCTTTGACGTGATGGACATAAAAATAAACTTGGAAAATAGCAAGTTTTCAGAAAAAGAAATGAAACTCACAATGGAAGGTTATATTGAAATATTTCCAGTTATAGAAAGCGACAAGCTAAAAGACCTTGAAGGTGTAGAATTAGAAATACCTAGTTTTGAATTAAAAGATGAGATGGTAGAAGAAGCAATAAAATATGCTTTAGAAGACAAAGCCACGTTGGAGCCAAAAGAGGGACCAATAGAAGAAGACGATTACGTTGTAATAGATTATACCGTTGTAGATAAGCAAGACGGAGAAAAAGTGAATCAAAAGCTAAGCGGTGTACTAAAAGAGCTAGGTTTAAGAGAAGACCTTTACAAGGAGATTTTAGGAAAAAAAGAACAAGATGTGGTGAAGCTAGAAAATGTACCAATCCAAGAAACAGAAGATGAAAATGCACCAAAAGTAGATATAGAAGCAAAGATAGAGTCTGTAAAGAAGAAAGTTTATCCAGAGCTAACAGATGAATTGGCAAAAGAGCTTAACCTTGGAGAAAATGTTCAAGAAGCCAGAGAAAACATAAAGAAAAGACTGCAAACCTACCTAGAAGGCAAAAAAGAAGAGGCAAAAATAAATGCTCTTACAAAGTACCTATTGGAAGAGTATAAAGATATAACCGAAGTATCAAGAACAGAAGCTATAAGAATCGCTAACTTAGTATATGAAGAGGAACTAAACAGATTAAACAACATGTTTGATTTGAGCTCCTTTGATGAAGAAACATTGAAAGTTATAGAAAAATCGGCGTACGATAAGTCTGTAAAAGAAGGTATCACAAGCGCCAAAACTCGCTCAATATTTGTATCTTACGCCAAAAAGTTTGGCATAGAAGTAACAGATGAAGATATAAAGAAATATATAGACGAGCAAGTAGAAGCCTACAAAGATATGCTACCAGAACACCAAAAAGATGAAGAGTCTTTAAAAAGACTGAGAGAGAACATAGAAAATTACTTTTTAAGAGAAGACAGAAAGTCTGTGCTTATAAAAGACATACTTGCTTCTAAAGCTATGGACAAACTTTTAGAAATGGTTAAATTTAAAGAGAATACATCTTTAAAGGAGGAAAACGTTGAGTAACGCTAAAGATTATCAGAAGATTATAGATCAACTCGTACCAATAGTAGTTGAGCAAACACCTCGTGGTGAAAGAGCCTACGATATATATTCAAGGCTTTTACAAGACCGTATAGTTATACTTGGTTTTCCTATAGATGACCATGTAGCAAACCTCATAGTAGCTCAGCTTTTGTTTTTAGAAGCCCAAGACCCTGAAAAAGACATACAAATGTATATAAACTCCCCCGGTGGTTCCGTGACAGCTGGTCTTGCTATCTACGACACTATGCAGTATATAAAGCCAGATGTAACCACAATATGCATAGGACAAGCTGCTTCTATGGGAGCTGTGCTTTTGGCAGCCGGCGCAAAGGGAAAAAGGTTTGCACTTCCAAACGCTCGCATCATGATACACCAACCCCTTGGAGGCGTACAAGGTCAAGCTACGGATATACTTATACACGCTGAGGAGATAAAGCGTATAAAACACATATTAAATACCATATTGGCAAATGCCACTGGTAAAAGCTTAAGACAAATAGAAAAAGATGTAGACAGAGATTACTTTATGTCTGCTGAAGAAGCTAAAAATTATGGGCTTATAGACAAAGTAATCACGAAGAGGGCTTAACATGGCTGGCAAAAAAGATTATTGTTCATTTTGCAACAAATCTTCTAAAGATGTGCCGTTGATGATAGCGGGTCCAAATGGCATGAACATATGTAGCGAATGCGTAGAAAAAGCAATGGACCTAATAAAGCACCACGAAGCAGAAGAAGTTGCGAAAGAGGTAAGGTCTATACCAAAACCTAAAGAGATAAAGAAAATTCTAGACGAGTTTATTATAGGTCAAGATGAGGCTAAGAAGGTTCTATCTGTGGCAGTTTATAACCATTACAAAAGAATACTTAGAAAATCCGACACAGACATAGAAAAAAGCAACATACTTCTTATAGGACCCACTGGAAGTGGTAAAACGCTGTTGGCAAAAACGTTGGCAAAAATTCTAAATGTACCCTTTGCCATAGCGGATGCCACTACTCTTACAGAGGCAGGTTACGTTGGAGAAGATGTAGAGAACGTTTTGGTAAGACTCTTGCAAAACTGTGATTACAACATAGAAAAGGCCAAAAAAGGTATTATATACATAGATGAAATAGACAAAATAGCTAAAAAATCTGGTCATAACCCCTCTATCACAAGAGATGTTTCAGGTGAAGGCGTACAACAAGCCCTTTTAAAAATCATAGAAGGAACCATTGCAAACGTACCACCTCAAGGTGGCAGAAAACATCCACACCAAGAGTTTATACAGCTTGACACCACCAATATACTGTTTATATGCGGCGGGGCTTTCGTGGGCTTAGAAGATATAATAAAAAGAAGATTAGGTAAGAGCACCGTAGGGTTTGAAACGGAAATTTCAAAGTACAAGGAAGAAGGCAACATACTATCGCAGGTAGAACCCGATGACCTTATAAACTTTGGACTTATACCTGAGTTTGTAGGAAGATTGCCGGTTATAAGCGTATTAAATGAACTCACAGAAGATGATTTGATAAGAATACTCACAGAGCCTAAGAACGCAATAGTTAAACAGTATAAAGAGCTTTTAAGAATGGAAGGTATAGAGCTGGAGTTCACAGAGGGCGCTCTTAGAGAAATCGCAAAAGAAGCTATAAAAAGAAAGACCGGTGCAAGAGGGTTAAGGGCTATAGTAGAAAAAATCATGACTGATATTATGTATGAAGCACCGTCTTTAGTAAACGTAGAAAAGATAGTTATAGATGAGAACAAAAAACCAGTTTATATGTATAAAAAAGCTGGTTAAGTAAGGCCAAAACGCTTCACAAAGCCTTCAAATATTTCCAGTGAGCGTTTGTGGTCTTCTCTTAGCCCTAAATCAAGGCATTCAAGAAAGTATTTCCTAAAAAAATTAGTATCAACGAAAGCATATTTTTTAAATATCTCATCTTCTAAAGAGTTGTTTTTCAGCTTTTCATAAAAAAAGTTTATAGAATCTATTACATCCTCTTTTAACTTATCAAAGGATTTTACAGAGTTTTTCTTGTATGTAAAAAGCGCAAAAACAAAACCAACACCGTATCTTTTAAACCATTCTTCACCTAAATCCACAACGCTTTTATAAGTTTTAGAACTATACTCTTTTATAGCTTTATCGCCTATGTAAAGAATTGTATCTGCTTTTTCTTCGTCATCCACGTAGTTTGGTTTTAATTTTAAAATTTCCTCTACATACCACCTTGTCAACACCCTTGAAGTAACAGAATCTTTGGTAAGATAAACATTTTTTATATAATCTTCTTTTAAAAAAAGCAAAACAGAGCATACCATTTCCTTACCGGATATGGAAATGCCGTCAAGGTATGCATACTTGTCTTTATCTTTCAAATATACGGCAGATGATAATATACCTATGTCTATTTTATCCTCTTCAAGCATTTTAAAAAGCTCTGAAGGGTGTCCTTCGATTATTTCGTAGTTTGAAAGATTATAAAACATAGGAAGCGTGTTAAGATAAGATACTTTGCCTACTTTTATCATTTAATATAATTTGAACATTCTATCAAATTTTGCAACTTGTTTAAAGCTTTTTTAGAAAAAATGCTCTCTTTCGCCATCTCCAAAGCTTCTTTAAAATCTATATCACCAAAAGACATAATGCCAAAGCTGGCATTTATAAGCACTACATCAAGAGCAGTAGATGGCTTACCGCTCAAAGCCATATTAAACAAGCTTAAACTTTCTTCTATATCTTCGGCTTGGATATCTTCTATATTTTTAAAAGAAAAACCATACTTTGTAGGATCGAACTCAAATATATCAACATCGTCTTTTGTTTGTTTTGCCACAAGCGTTTTTGAGCTTATAGAAACCTCATCTATACCATCATAACTGCTAAACACAAAAGATTTTATGTTACCAAGCTCTTTTAACACGTAAGCTATTTTTTCCACCAAAGATATATCATAAACACCCATTATCTGCCTTTTAGCACCAGCAGGATTTGAAAGAGGTCCCACGAGGTTAAAAACAGATTTTATTCCAAGTTCTTTTCTTGGCTTTGCTATATTTTTCATAACGCTGTGATGAGAAGGTGCATAGATAAACCCAATACCAACTTCTTTTATGCATCTTGCTATATGGTTTGGTGGTATATTTATATTTACGCCAAGCCTCTCTAGTATATCAGCGCTCCCACACTTTGAAGATACAGATTTGTTGCCGTGTTTTGCCACTTTAAAACCAGCACCAGCTATAACAAATGCGCTAGCCGTTGATATGTTGAAGGTAGATTTTCCATCTCCACCAGTCCCGCATGTATCTAAAAGTTCTTCCTGATTGTCCACTGGAACTTTTAAAGCTTTTTCTCTAAAAAACTTTGCTATCTCGCTAATCTCTTCTACGGTTTCCCCCTTTAACCTCATACCCATTATGAAAGCGCCCATTTGAGCTTCTGTAGCCTCGTTTAAAGCAATGGATTCTAACGTTTGCCTTATATCTTCTTTTGTTAGATTTTCCTTCCTCGATAATTTAGAAAGAATATTTATCATTTCATACCTGTAGAACCAAAGCCACCATCTTGCCTTTCTGTATTAGATAGCTCTTTTGCTTCTACTACTTTTGCTTTTAATACGGGAGCAATGACCATCTGAGCTATTCTTTCACCTTTTTCAATAATCACTTCTTTGTCAGATAAGTTTATAAGTATGACTTTTATTTCACCTCTGTAGTCTTGGTCTATAGTACCTGGGCTGTTTAAAACAGTTACACCCTTCTTAAGAGCCAATCCGCTTCTTGGTCTTATCTGAGCTTCATAACCCTCTGGAAGCTCTATAGCTATACCAGTAGACACCAAAGCCCTTTCCAAAGGTCTTATCACTACCACATCGTCAACGCAGAAAAGATCCATTCCAGAAGCACCGGAAGTGGCATAAAAAGGAAGATAAGCATCTTCCCTTAATTTTTTTACTAAAAGCTCCATAAACTATCTTTTTTGATAGGGCTTTTTATACTCTTTCTTTGGTCTTTCTTGGTTTTCTGGCTTTTGATAGTCTGGGCTACAGAGGTTTAATCTATTTTGCTCATCTATGGCCATAACCTTTACCTTTATAGTATCACCAACGTTTATGGTGGGCTTTTCAGTCATAGCAGATGCATGTAGCAAACCTACTTTGCCAGGTAGAACTTCCACAAACAAACCGTAGTTTTCTACCCTTATCACTTTACCCTCGTATACACCACCTACTTCTACCTCTTGAATTAAAGAGTTTATAAAATCTGCAGCCTTGTTTACAGCTTCTATTGTAGGTGCATTTATATAAGCGTTAGAACCATCTATCCATACGCTTGCACCAAACTGCTCTTTTATATACTTTATATTCTTTCCTGCAGGACCTATAACAAGACCCACTTTGTCCTCTGGAATTTTCATCACTTGAGCTTTTGGAGCATATTTAGATACTTCTTTGTTTGGCTCTGGTATTGCTTCATAAAGTTTATCTAATATAAACATCCTTGCTTCTTTGGCTTGGTTTAAAGCTTTTACCATTATATCTTTGCTAAGACCTTTTATCTTTATATCCATTTGAACGCTTGTTACGCCATCCCTTGTACCAGCTACCTTGAAATCCATATCTCCAAGGTGGTCTTCATCTCCAAGTATATCGGTAAGTATGACAAAGTTATCACCATCTTTTATAAGCCCCATAGCTATGCCAGCCACATGTTTTCTCATCGGTACACCGGCATCAAAAAGCGCCAAAGAACCAGCGCACACCGTGGCCATAGAGCTTGAACCGTTAGATTCCAAAATATCTGAAACCACTCTTATTATGTAAGGAAAATCCTCTTCTTTTGGCAAAAGAGGCTCTAAAGCTCTTTCCGCCAAAGCACCATGGCCTATTTCTCTTCTTCTTGGAGGACCCCAAGGTCTTGCTTCTCCTGTACTAAAAGGTGGAAAGTTGTAATGAAGCATAAACCTTTTAAAGGTCTCACCTTCAAATATCGTTTCCACAAGCTGGGCTTCGTCTTTTGGTGCCAAAGTCACCGTGGCTAAGGCTTGAGTTTGCCCTCTTGTGAAAACGGCAGATCCGTGCGGTCTTTCAAGTGGATGCATTTCTATGGTAATTGGTCTTATATCCGTTTCCTTTCTACCGTCTATACGTTTTTTGGATTTTAGAATTTGTTCCCTCATCAGCTGGCTTTCTAAATCTTTAAAAGACACTGCAAAGTCAAACTCCTGCTCTTTGGATATACCTAATTCTTGCATTGCTTGAGTATAAATGTCTTTTAAAGCTTTACCTCTTTCTTTTTTATCTTCTATATTAAAAGCCTCTAAAATCCTTGAAGAAGCAATTTCTTTTAGCTTATTTGCCGCATCATCAGGTAAACCCACGTGGCCTATGGGTTTTTTCGCAGGTTTTAAAGATTCTACAAGCTCTTCTTGAGCTTTTATAAGGGATTGACCTTTTTCAAGCCCAAAAAACAAAGCATCTAAAAGTACGCTTTCCTCTACTTCTTTTGCTCCCCCTTCTACCATTACTATAGCGTCTTTTGATATAGCCATTATAATATCTATATCGCTGTTTTTACGTTGCTCGTAGGTGGGATTTATTACAAATTCGCCGTTTACTCTACAAACCCTCATGCCGGCTATAGGCCCCTCAAAAGGCACAGAAGAGCACATCAAAGCTGCTGAAGCTCCGGTTATAGCCAAAACATCTGGGTCGTACTTATCATCTGCTGATAACGTAAGACATGTAACCACTATTTCATTCAAAAAGCCTTTTGGCACCAGAGGTCTTAAAGGTCTATCTATAACCCTTGATACAAGCACCTCTCTATCTGTAGGTTTTCCTTCTCTTTTTATAAACCCTCCAGGTATTTTACCCCATGCAAAAGAACGCTCTCTGTAATCTACTGATAAAGGTGCAAAATCTATGCCGCAAAGAGGCTCTTCTGATGTACATACGGTAACCAATACCTTTGTATCACCTTGAGATATGAGAATGCTGCTATCCGCTTGATGGGCATATTTGTTTGCTTCTATATATATTGGGTCTTGGTTTCCAATTTCAGCTTTTACCATCATACTCAATTCTTCACTCTCAAGTTAAGTTTTTTAGACACCTCAAGATACTTCTGATAATTTTTTCTCTTAAGATAATCAAGTAGCGCCTTTCTTTTGTTTACCATAGCTATAAGTCCGCGTCTTGAATGTAAGTCCTTCTTGTTTTGCTTCATGTGTTCTGTAAGCTTGTTTATACGCTCTGTTAGTATAGCTATCTGCACTTCTGGTGAGCCAGTATCTTTCTCGTGATGTTGAAAACTTCTTATAAGTTCCCATTTTCTCTCTTTTAAAATAGGCATATCTAACCTCCAATTAATGTTTATCAGAACGGGTCCGGAGGGAGTCGAACCCCCGGCCTAGGGATTAGAAATCCCTTGCTCTATCCAACTGAGCTACGGACCCTTCTAAATTTATATATTATATCAAAAACCTAAAACTTTATCAATAATAATTTAACTTTTTATGCTCCCAGTTTTCAACAAAATCTATTGTACCTAAGAAACCTTTCTATTCCCACCATATATTCTTACCTCCTTTTATATAAGATTTACATAAACAAAATTTTAACAGAGGTAAAAGTATGCCACGGTTAAGTGTTCATAGTGTTTGTGAACTTGTACACTAAGCTGT
>NZ_JBMFST010000044.1:0-13437 GCF_049967395.1 Hydrogenobaculum sp.
GTACAAAAATAACCACGATAATACTGCTTTATATGTTTTTACCGATATCTCTTATGATGTTTGCATCAAGCTTTGTGATAGTAGAAAGCGTTAAGACGTTTATAAGCGATAAAACAAAGCTTGTTTTGAGAACTTCTATAAAACTTTCTAAAGAGATTGAACAAAGTCAATATGAAAAAGCTATCCTTTATAGAAATTTTTTGAGTAAGTTGATTTTCTATGAAGACCCTTATTCTCTTGTAAATCATTTTGATATAAGGGCGGTGCATGAAGTATCGGATTGCAACAACCCTATTGTAGAAAATCAAGAATCTTACAGCATATGCGTAATGAAAGGAGATAAAGCGTATGTATTTGTGGTAGGTAAAGATGCCAAGCTTGAAAAGTCTTCAAAAGCCTTAAACCGCTTTGCCAAAGAGTTTATCGTGCTTGTAAAAACAAGAGATATATTAAACGGAAACTACGTTGCCTTTATTGTGATACTTGCTCTTATGGTGGTGCTTTTTACTGTTTGGTTTGGAATATTTTTAGCCCGTCATATATCAGAACCCATTGAAGAACTCTCAGAAGCCGCCAAAACTCTGGCAAAAGGAGACTTAGACACAAAATTACCTACACCAAAAACCAACGACGAACTCTCAGAACTTATTGAAGCTTTTCAATACATGAAAGAAAATCTTAAAAAACTTTACCAAGACCTGATAAAAGAAAAAGACCAGCTAAACAAACTCTTAGATAATATACCAATAGGTGTGGCTTATGTAGATAAAGATTACAACGTAATAAGAGTAAACAAAGCCTTTTTAGATATGTTTGGAAACGCTGATATAAAAAATTTAGATTTTAAAGATAAAAACATAAAACAAGACATAATAGAACTTTCAGAAAACGAAAAAATCTTTATCTTTGAAGATGTAAGCCCTATGGTAAACGCTCAAAGGCTATCGGTATGGAAAGAAACAGCCCAAAGAGTAGCCCATGAGCTAAAAAACCCGCTCACTCCCATAAAGTTAAACATAGAAAGGCTTTTGAGAATCTCAAAAAACCATCCAGAAAAGCTTCAAGACACCATAAACGCCGTTGGAGACATAGTATTAAAAGAAATAGATAAAATACTAAAACTCCTTCAAGATTTCAAAGACTTTTCAAACATAGACGTATTAAACAAATCCAAGCAATCTATAAAAAGCGCAATACTTGAAGCGGTAGAACTCTACAAACCCTACAACGTAGAATTTGAAATAACAGGGGACAATATACTAGAGTTTGACAAAGAAAAGATAAAGATAGTTTTTATGAACCTAATTCAAAACAGCATAGAATCCAAAAGCACAAAAATAAAAATAGATATAAAACCTACTGAAATCCTATATCAAGACAACGGCGAAGGCATAAAAGACTTATCCAAAATATTTTTGCCTTATTACTCCAGCAAACCCACTGGCACAGGACTTGGTCTTAGCATCGTAAAAGCCATCATACAAAAACACGGCTGGAAGATAGAGGCTCTTCCTTCAAGCCAAGGAGCTTTGTTTGTGATTAGACTGATATAAATACCATCCTATTGCAAGCAATATACTCAAAACACTTTCTATCTTAAAAGCCAAATACAAGTTTATAAAATGAGAGAGTATTCCTATTGTAAGGTTTGCAAACAAAGTAGCGTTTGCTACGGAAAAGCCATATATTCCATATGCTTTTGAGCGCTTTTTAACCCCGTAGAAACTAACTAAACTTCTACCTATCACATCGTAGAAAGCGTTGAAAAGACCAAACATCAAAAATCCTATGTAAAAGTTTAAACTTGCACTAAACTGAGCTATTGAAAGTATCAAAAGCGTAATGCTAAACAAAGCATGTTTGTTTTTTACGCTATCGTAAAGCTTTCCCACAGGTATGCCAAAGAGCGTATATATAAGGTTAAAGAGTACATAGCCAAGGGATATGTCAAAAAAAGACAAGTTTGAGGCTTTTCCTATCAATATATAAAAAGCGTAGCTAAAGTTTGTGCTAAGACATAAAAATATCACAAAAGAAAATATGTAAAAATCTTTTGGTATAGTATCTTCTTTTTTTGTAAGCTTTAAATCTCTTTGAGGCTCAAAAACAAAAAATAGAGGCAGTATAGCTAAAAAAGCAGGTATAAGAGCTATTATGATAAGGTGTTTTATGGAACTTTCCGTGGAACCAAACTTGTAAAAAAACCAAAGCACAAAAAGACTTCCTACAAGAGCCCCAAAAGTATCGGCAGTCCTGTGTATGCCAAAGGCAAGACCAGTTTTTTCTTTCTCTACAGACAAAGAGAGTATCGCATCTCTTCCAGGGCTTCTGATGGCTTTTCCTACTCTATCTAAAGATCTTCCCAAAAGCACAAAAAACCACGTATTTAAAACTATGCTTGATATGTATAAACTTTTTGATATGGCAGATGTGAGATACCCTCCTATGATAAGGGGTTTTGCTTTTAGTTTGTCTGCCAAATCACCGCTAAAAATCCTTAAAAAATTTGATAAAAACTCAGAAAGCCCTTCTACAAGCCCTATATCAAAAGTAGATGCTCCTAATATTGTAAGAAGAAGGGGTAAAACGGGAAATATTATTTCAGAAGAAGCATCTGTGAGAAAACTCGTTAGGCTAAAAAGCCATATGTTTTTGTTCATTTAGATAATTCTAGCATACGTTCTATAGGTTTTCTAGCTTTTATGATAATATCCTCTGGAAGCGTTACTTCGTTTATCTCATCTTTTAAGGTTGTATAAAGGTTTGCAAGGGTTACTCCTTTCATGGTGCAGCAATATACCGGCGAACCGCAATAATGCATTGCCTCTGGGAAAATATAAGTTTTGGTGGGGTCTTTTTTCTGAAGTACGTATTTTAAACCTACTTCCGTTATTACTATGATTTCTTTATGAGGGGTTGATGTGGCAAAATTGATTATCTGGCTTGTGCTTCCTATAAAATCAGCGTGTTCTAAAACTTTTGGATTGCACTCAGGGTGAGCCGCCACAACGGCATTTGGATAGCGCTCTTTTAGGGCTTTTAAATCAGATAACCCAAATTCGTAATGAGGTGGACAAAAGCCTTTCCATATGATAATCTCTTTGTCTGGCACGTTTTTCTTTACCCAATTGCCAAGACCCATGTCTGGCACAAATATTATACGTTTTTCTTCTAACTTTGAGACTATCTTAACAGCGTTTGCAGAGGTTACACATATATCAGATACCGCTTTTACATCAGCGGATGTGTTTACATAGCTTACTACGGCAGCATCGGGATATTTCGCTTTTAACTCCAAAACCCCTTGTACTGTAGCCATGTCAGCCATAGGGCAGCCAGATTCTGGATTTGGATGTAATACCTTTTTATTGGGATTTAGGATTTTTGCAGTTTCACACATGAACCTCACACCGCAAAAGACTATAATATCTTTATCGGTTTGCTGAGCTTTTCTGGAAAGTTCCAAAGAGTCTCCTACAAAATCCGCCAAGTCTTGTATCTCTGGTCTTTGGTAATAATGAGCCAATATCACAACACTTTTTTTGGCTTTTAGCTCTTTTATCTTTTCTATATAATACTCGTTAGGCAGTTCTACTGAAACTGGTTTTTCAATAGTTAACGTTTCCATAGTAATAACCTATTCATATAAAAGTTTATTTACAATAACCTATCTCATAATCATAAAAATTTATTTGGTTTATAATACTAAAATCCTGAAACTTTTATAGGAGTTTAAAAATGGGTATACCGATTAAGCTTATTGCCGGTTCATCAAATATGAAGTTAGCTCAAGAGATATCAGAATATCTTGACATACCATTATCAAAAACGCTTCTAAGCAAATTTAGCGACGGTGAGATAAGAGTCCAAATAGAAGAATCTATGAGGGGTGGGGATATATTTGTTATACAATCGTTATCGGCTCCTATAAACGATCACATCATGGAGCTTGTATTACTTCTAGATGCTATTAAAAGAGCTTCTGCCTATCGTATAACGGCAGTTATACCTTACTTTGCCTACGCAAGACAAGATAGAAAAGACAAACCCAGAGTCCCCATAAGCGCTAGAGTGTTGGCTGACATGATTACAACAGCTGGAGCCCAAAGGGCTGTGATAGTTGATTTACACTCCCCTCAAATCCAAGGTTTTTTCAATATACCAGTAGATAATCTATTGGCCCTCCCAGTATTACACGATTATATAAAGTATAAAGTAGATCCTGCCAGTTCTGTGGTTGTATCTCCAGACGCCGGTGGTGCTGAAAGGGCAAGGCAGCTTGCCAATAAGCTTGGGTGCAACATAGCTATCATATATAAGAGAAGACCAGAGCCCAATAAAGCAGAAGTCTTTGATGTAATAGGAAACGTAGAGGGTAAAGATGCCATTATAATAGACGACATTATAGACACAGCAGGCACGCTGGTGGCAGCTACCAATATGCTCATAAACAAAGGGGCAAAATCTGTCAGAGCCCTCACAACCCATGGTATATTTTCTGGACCGGCTTTGGAGCGTATAAACAACTCAATTTTGGATGAAGTGGTGGTAACAAACACCATATGCCAGCAGGGCAAAGAGTCTAGCAAAATAAACATAGTAAGCATAGCGCCAATAGTGGGTGAAGCTATAAAACGTATATACGAAAACTCTTCTGTAAGTTCTTTATTTGTATGATATAATATAAAACTCTTAGGATGGGTGGCCGAGTGGTCGAAGGCGCACCGCTGGAAACGGTGTGAAGGGTGATGAGCTCTTCCGCGGGTTCGAATCCCGCCCCATCCGCCACTTAAACTTTTAGGCTTTATATTGCAAAGCTTCAAATAGAAGTTTTACTTCGTTTGGTTTTAAATGTCTCCACTTACCTTTTGGTAGATTGCCAAGAGAAATAGGGCCTATTGCTGTTCTTATAAGATGTTTTACAGGTTTTTTAAAAGCTAAGAAAAACCTTTTTACAAGATGATTTTTCCCTTCATGAAATGTTATTTCTATGTTTGCACCATTTTTAAACCTTTTTAAAAGCTTTAAGCTATCAGGCTTTACAAACCCATCTTCTAGCTTTATGCCCCTTTTCATCTTTTCCAATATCTCGTCGTCTATCTCACCTTTTACAGTAGCTATATATACTTTTGGTAGCTTGTATCTTGGATGTATTATTCTGTTTGCCAATTCCCCGTCGTTGGTAAGTATCAACAGCCCTTCTACGTTGTAATCTAACCTTCCTGCTGGATACACTCTAACACCAACATCTTTTATTAGTTCTTTTATAGTTGGTTTTTCTTCCTTTTCCCCCAAAGATGTAAGATAGCAGCATGGTTTATTTAGCATTATGTAGACAGGTTTCTGAGCTTTTACTATGCGTCCTTTAAACTCTACTATATCTTCATCTGGGTTTATAGTAGTACCAAGCTCTTTTACTATCTTGTTGTTTACCTTAACGTAGCCTTTTTCTATATACTCATCTGCCTTTCTTCTAGAGCACACCCCAGCCAAAGATAAAAATCTATTTAACCTCATTGTCTTATAAGTTTAAAAAACTCCTCCTTGGTTTTCATATCATTTAAAAAACTGCCTCTCAAAGAAGATGTTATAGTAGAATGTCCTGGTGATCTCACCCCTCTCATAGACATGCAAAGGTGTTCAGCCTCTATCACTACGCCTACTCCCATAGGTTCTAATTCTTTTTGGACTATATCGGCTATTTCTTCTGTAAGTCTTTCTTGGACTTGCGGTTTTAAAGCCATAGCCCTTACTGTTCTTACAAGTTTAGACAATCCACATATCTTTTTGTTTGGTATATAGGCTATATGGGCTTTACCAAAAAAAGGCAGAAGATGATGCTCACACATACTATAAAAAGGTATATCTTTTACTATAATCATCTCAGAATAGTTGCTGTATTCTTCGAAAAGCTTAAAATCAAAAGTCCTTTCTTTTTCAAACTCCTCCCACATTCTAGCGACTCTTTCTGGGGTTTCTTTTATACCTTCCCTTGTGATATCTTCTCCTATGCCTTCTAAGAAAAGCTTTATACCTTCCACAATTTTTCCTTTGTCAATCATTTTAAAACCTCTCACTAAAATTTCTGCTAAATATATTAGATCTTAATATCACTATCAATGGGTTATCTCATGAAAGAATTAGTAAATATGTTCTTCTGACGGAAACATATTTTCTTCAACTTCTTTTTTATAGCTTTTGATAGCTTCTAAAAATATCTTATAGCCGTTTGTATATCTTTTTACAAATTTAGGCTTCATAAAATCCACAAGACCTACTATATCCTCAAACACGAGGACTTGCCCATCTGTGCTTGATCCAGCCCCTATTCCTATTGTTATAACACTTTCAGAGTATAGCTCTTTTGCTAAAGAATTTGGTATGCTTTCAAACACTACCATAAAAGCTCCAGCTTCTACAACGCTTTTGAAATCCTCTTTTATAATATTTTTCTCTTCTTCGGTTTTACCCATAAATCTAAACTTTCCGATAGTATTTATCCATTGAGGCGTAAAGCCTATGTGAGCACATACGGGGATACCTACCTTTGTTAGCTTTTCAATAAGAGGCGCAAAATAGCTTCCGCCTTCTATTTTTACGGCATCTGCTTTTGTTTGTTTTATGACGTTGCCGCAGTTTTTAATAGCCTCGTCTACAGAACCTTGATAACTCATAAAAGGCATATCCACTATAGTAAAAGTATTTGGAGCTCCTCTTCTTACGGCCTTAGCATGGTATATCATCTCTTCTAGTGTTACGCCCAAGGTGTTTTGCTCTCCTTTAAACACCATTCCAAGAGAATCTCCCACCAAAATGGTATCAATGCCAGCTTCTTCACAAATTTTGGCCGATATGTAGCTACTTAGAGATACCATTGTGATTTTTTGATTGTTTTTCTTTTTTTTAAATAAAAGCTCTATGTTTAATTTATTGGTCATCTTCTTGGTTTTCAAAAGAAAGCTGATTGAGAGCTTTCTTCCTTAGGTAAGCTTCTATAAAATTATCTATTTCACCATCCATCACAGCTTCTATGTTGCCAGACTCTTCACCTGTCCTTAAATCTTTTACAAGCTGAGATGGTTGGAAGATATAAGACCTTATCTTATAGCCCCATCCTATATCTGTTTTTGGTCCTTCTAAACTTTTTTTCTTTTCTTCTATCTTTTGAAGTTCCAATTGATACAGTCTTGCTTTTAGCATTTCCATAGCTTTTCTTCTGTTTTGAATTTGAGAGCGCTCTTGCTGACAAGCTACCACTATACCAGTTGGTATATGGGTTATTCTAACGGCTGTGTCTGTTTTGTTTACGTATTGACCACCGGCACCAGATGCTCTGTAGGTATCTATCCTAAGGTCTTCTTCTTTTATTTCTATATTTACATCTTCGTTAACCTCTGGGACTACAAGAACAGAAGCAAAAGATGTATGCCTTCTGGCGTTGGCATCAAAAGGAGAAATTCTTACAAGCCTATGAACGCCGTTTTCAGATTTTAAATAACCGTAAGCGTATGGTCCTTTTATATAAAGAGTGGCGCTTTTTATACCGGCTACATCGTCTGGATTTATATCTGTAAGTTGTACTTCATAACCATGTTTTTCAGCCCATCTTGTGTACATTCTAAGAAGCATGTTTGCCCAATCGCAGGCCTCTGTCCCACCAGCACCAGCTTGTATGGTAAGGTAAGCGTTGTTTATATCCATTTCATCAGAAAGGTAGGTCTCAAGCTCAAACTTCTTTAAATCTTTTTCTACAGCCTCTAACTCTTCGCTTATTAGTAGCGTTGTGTCTAAGTCTTCCTCTTTTAGTTCGCTTACCATCTCATCCAAATCTTTTATACGGCTTTTAAGAGATGTGTAGGTATTTAACTTATCCTGAAGGGCTTTTCTTTTTTGGCTTATGCTTTTGGCTTTTTCTTGGTCAGACCAAAAATCAGGCTCTGACATCATCTGGTCATACTTTTCTATCTCTTTTTTTATCTTTTCCTCGTCTATAGAAGAAGATAATTCTTCAAAGCGCTTCTTTATATCAGAAAAATTGCTTACTATTTCTACCATATTATTTTATATCTACTACTTTGTATCCCCATTCTTCAATGGCAGATTTTATGTCTGCTTCCGAGAGTTTTGTCTCGTCGTACTCTACATCTGAGTATTTTTTATCTAGCTTTGTGTCGAAGCTTTTAACACCTTCCAAAGCTCCAAGCGCTTTGTTTACCGTATTAACGCAGTGCATGCAAGTCATGCCTTCTATGTAAAATATCTTTCTCATAATATATATTATAATCTTAAAAGCCAAACAAATGTATAAAAACTATCATAATATAAGCAGTTTTAGTAAAACATGTTGAAAACTTTTATAAATATTGATATAAAGCACTTGACAATAATAGACTAATATTTTATAATATTAAGTATGAAGAAAGATTATTACGAAATATTAGGGGTTAGTAGAAACGCTACTCAAGAGGAGATTAAAAAAGCGTATCGTAGACTGGCTAGGAAGTATCATCCAGATTTTAACAAAGAGCCAGGGGCCGAAGAGAAGTTTAAGGAGATAAACCAAGCTTATCAAGTACTCTCCGATGAAAACAAGAGAAAAATCTACGATCAATTTGGAGAGGAAGGTTTGTCTGCTAGCATGGGTCAACAAGGTGGGCAAGACGCGTGGACAAGAGTAAACGCTGATTTTGGAAACTTAGAAGATTTGCTAAGAGATGTGTTTGGCTTTGGAGATTTGTTTTCTGAAGATATATTTACTGGTGGTAAAAAATCAAGAGGTTCTTCAAGGCAAAGGCCTATAAACGGAGAAGACATAGTAAAAACTGTAGAGATGACTTTAGAGGAAGCTTACACTGGGAAAAAGGTAAATTTGGAGATAGAAAAGGGTGTACCTTGTGATGTATGTGGGGGCTATGGATACGATAAAAACTCCGAAAAGGTGTGTCCTACTTGTAAAGGGACTGGGAGCGTTAACCAAAGGGCTATGTTTTTCTCTATATCTACCACCTGTCCTCAATGTGGTGGTAGCGGTTACATAAGGGAAGCTTGTAAGAAGTGCAAAGGCCAATCGTATATCTTCAAAAAAGAAGTTATACCTGTAAACATTCCACCTGGTGTCGACAACGGTACAAAGCTTGTAGTAGACGGCAAGGGACACGCTGGGCTATTTGGCGGAAGACCCGGCAACCTCTATGTAATAACTAAAATATTACCCCACGAAATATTTAAAAGAAAGGGCGATGATTTGTATATAGATGTAAACATTACTTATCCAGAAGCTGTTATGGGTACTACGATAGATATAAAAGATCTAAAAGGGGACAATATAAGCGTAGAAATACCACCTGGCACAAAAGAAGGAGAAAAGATAGTTGTTGCTGGCAAAGGTATGCCAAAATTAAAAGGCAGCGGTTATGGTAACCTTGTTGTAATACCTCATATAGATGTACCTAAGTTTAACATGCTTTCAAAGATTATGGGCGATGGCAAAAAAGCCGAAAAACTCCTGAAAGAACTAGAAAAGCTTTTACCAAAACCAGAAAGGGTGGTGAAAAACTATGAGCGCTGAAAGAAGAGCCAAAGCGGTATTTACTATAGGTACCGTAGCTAAAATGTATAAAATTCATCCTCAAACTCTTAGACTTTACGAAAGAGAAGGTCTTTTGAAACCATCAAGAACAGAAGGCAACACAAGGCTTTATACAGAAGAAGACCTTGAGCAGTTAGAGTTTATCCTTATGCTGGCAAGGGATTTAGGCGTAAACATAGCTGGTATAGATGTGATACTAAACATGAAAAAGCAAATGGAAGAGATGCAAAAAGGTATAGAGCTTTTAATAGATATAATAAAAAGATTAAGAACTGAAAACGTAAAACAAGAAGACGTAGACAAAGCAATAGTGCTTATGAATGGTTTAAACAAAGGGGTAATTAAAATTACTAAAAAAACCTAATCCTTGCTTCCGCAAACGTATCTTACGCCTTTTTCCGTCTTAGCCCAATGAGGAGTATCTGGCGCCAAAACTATTTTATCTCCTGGTAAAAGCTTAAAAACTTTATCTCCAACCCCTATCTCCACTTCACCAGAAACCACCCATCTAACCTCTTCGTGTTCGTGGGTATGCCAAGGGTAGTGCGTGCCTTTACCATCTTGCCACGTATAAACATCGTAGCCTTCTTGTTTTAATATATCTTTTATTGTTTCTTCGTCTTTTATGTCAGTTTTTTCAAAGATAACTTCACTCATCTTTTACTTTTGACTTATCTTCAAGTATTTTTAAATCTGCCCTTTCTACCGCCAAAGCTTTTGGTGGTATATCTTTTGTTATTACAGAACCACCAGCTATAAAGGCAAAGTCCCCTATGTTTCTTGGGGCTATTATGAGCGAATTGCTTCCTATAAAAGCTTTTTGTCCTATGTAAGTTTGATACTTTTGTTTGCCGTCAAAGTTTGCTATCACAGTACCAGCTCCTATGTTGGCTTTTTTGCCTATATTTACATCTCCCAAGTAAGAGAGGTGTTTTGCCATTACATCTTCTTGAAGTTTTGCATTTTTTAGCTCTACAAAGCTACCCACGTGAGAGCCTTTGCCTACAACTGAGTTGTCTCTTATATGACACATAGGACCTACTGTGGCTTCTTCTTCTACGGTTGAGTTTTTTATGTAGCTCATGGGAAGCACTGTGGCTTTTTCTTTTATAGTAGCGTTTTCAAGATAGCTTCCGTTCATAACCTTTGCTTTTTTGTGTATAACGGTGTTACCTTTTAAAACCACGTTTGGAAATATTTCAGCGTCTAACTCTACTTGCACGTCAGGTTCTATATAAACAGACTCTGGTGAGTGTATGGTAACACCTGATCTTGCAAGGTTTTCCAATATTCTCATCTTCATTACACTTTCTGCAAAGCTAAGTTCCCACCTATCGTTTACACCAAAAATTTCTGTAATCTCAGAAGCCATAAAACTTCTACACGTATAACCAAGATTTGTCATAATCTCTACGATATCTGTAATATATAACTCGTTGGTTTTTTCGCTGGGTTTTAAGTGTTTAACGGCTTCTTTTAGATACGGTACATAAAACATGTAAACACCGCCGTTTACTTCGTTTATCTGCTTTTCTTCATAAGTAGCTTCTTTTTCTTCTACTATTTTTATTACGTCTCCTTTACCATCTTTTACTATCCTCCCATAACCTGTGGGATCTGGTAAGAAAGAAGACAATACCAAAGCTCCTACTTTTATTTTCTCATATTCTTCTACCATGTGTAAAAATCTTTGCATACCTTTTAGGGTATCTGGTTTTACCAAAGGAGCATCTCCGTTTGTCACAAGGATGTAGTCATCCATACCCTCAAAAAAAACTTTTGCCGATAAAAGAGCATCGGCTGTACCACCTTTTGGGTTTTCTTGCTCGAAAAATGATACGTTTTCATGTTTTAAAGCTTCTATTATACTTTCTTTTTTGTGGGATACAACTAAAGCTATATCTACTATATTTGCTTTCTTTATATAATCTAAAACATACCAAATGATAGGTTTACCAAGCATTTCATGTAATACTTTGTGTTTTTCGCTTTTAAACCTAGTACCTAAGCCAGCTGCCAATATTATCGCCTTCATACCTATATTTTAACCCACAACTCCCATCTTGGTAGCGTAAAAATAAAATAATCTTTCTATACCTATTGAATATCCTGCGTAAGGAAAATCGTTGTGATAATCTTTAAAAAGTTTTTCTTTATCTTTTATAGGTTTGTAGGAAGATGCGTTTTCTATAATGTCTCTTATTTTATCCTCGCTTGTTTCTTCTACCCAGCCGTTTGCTATTTCAATTCCATCTATAAAAAGCTCAAAACGTTTTGATATACCGTCTTTGCATATTGACAATACACCAAGTTTGCATGGGAAATCCGTTAAAAACTCTATTTGGCTTTTACCAAGATAAGGTTGCATATGCACCATCATTTTATCTATGAGCTCTTCCCATGTATCGTTATCATCAAACTCATACCCAAAAGATATAAGGTTGTTTTTAAGTATGTCTTCGTCTTCAGAGAAGATAATTCCAAGGTACTCCTCAAATGCCTTTTCAAAAGGTGTTAGTTTTGGTTTAGTCGAAATATCTTTTATATTTTCTCCGAAAAGCTCAAAAACAAGATCTGATATCTCGTTTATTGCATCAGTATTCTCAATGTTGTAGCACTCTAACATGGTAAACTCTACGCTGTTTAAATTACCGCACTCTTCATCTCTAAAGACTTTCGCTATTTGGAATATATTTGATTTGTAGGTTTTTAGAAGCGCTTTCATAGATCTTTCTGGGGATGTGTGAAGATACGCCTTTTCTTTTTTACCGCAATGGATTATCTCTATTTCTACTGGTTTTATGTATTTTTCTAAGTTTGGCTCATCTTGAATATATGGTGTGAAAACTTCTGTATAGCCTTTTGTTTTGTAAAAGTTTCTTATCTTGTCTATAAACTCTTCATAAAGTTTTGGGGCTTTTAAAGGAAGTGAAAAAATATCTATCATAAAACACCTTCTAACGCTTCTTTTCTTTGTATGCAAGTAGCACATTCTCCGCAAGGGGGTTCTGTACCTTCATAGCAGCTGTAGGTTTTATCAAAAGGCACGCCAAGAGTTTTACCAAGTTTGGCTATATCTTTTTTTGAAAAGCCTAAAAACGGGGCATAAACGTGTATTCTTTTTTTGGTTTTTACTACAAAAGAAGAACCAGCGTTGATGGCAGCTTCAGCGGAAGTTATAAACTCTGGTCTACAATCTGGATAAGGAGCATCTACGGCATGGACTGCTATACCTATGTTTTCTATACTTAGTTCGTCTGCTATTCCTGAGGCTATAGCTAAAAAAGTAAGATTTCTCATTGGCACATAGGTTATAGGTACATCGGTAGGATAAGCTTCCTTTGGTATATCTTGACTAGAAACGCTTAAAAGTGCTGAGCTGAAGTTAATCTCTTTGTAATGCGGTATTTTTACAATAAAATGTTTTTTTACACTTACCATATTTGCAAGTTCTTTTGCATATTTTACCTCTATTATGTGTTTTTGACCATAATCAAAAGATATAGCGTAAATATCTTTAAACTTCGCCTTTGCTTCCCATAAAAGCGTAGCAGAATCCATTCCTCCAGACAAAAGCACTAAAATGTTAGACATAGTCTATACCTTAAACTTTTTAAGCGTGTTTCCTAGGTTGGCACTTGCGTTTGCCATTTCTTCTATGCTTTCCGATAGATCGTTTATAATCTTGTTAATATTGGAAGATATTGTATTTAAAGAGTTTACAGAATTTTGAATTTCTTTTATAGTTTGAGCTTGCTCTTCTGTGGCATTTGCTATTTTGTCGGATATCTCAGCGGATAAACCTGATATGTGTAATATATTCTCATATTGTTTTACTAGGTTTTCCA
>NZ_JBMFST010000045.1:0-13269 GCF_049967395.1 Hydrogenobaculum sp.
TTTTTGCAATAGAAAGAATTATGTTTTGAGCTTTCATGAAAGACATTACAATATCTGGTTTTTTATCTTTTATTATGTTTGATAACCTGAAAGCGTAAGGTATTTCTCCGTTTAGAAATGTGTTTTCCTTATGAAGCGGATATACTTCAAAATCTATGTTTTCTTCTACTATATTCTTGTTTATCACAAAAAATACGTCATGCCCAAGTTTTCTTAGGGCATTTGCTATATCTATTGACATTATAGTAATAGCTGTGCCATTTTGTGAAGCTCTTCCTAAATGGTTTACATAAAGGCATATTTTCATAGCTTGTATTATAACAAAGTTTGTATGTTAAAATACTTTTATGAAGGCGCTTTTTATAGGGGCTAGTTCTGATTTGGCCATAGCTACAGAGGAAGAGTTTGCTAAAAACGGTTTCGAGCTTTTTCTAATAGCAAGAAACAAAGATAGACTTGAAGAGATTGCAAACCATATAAACGTTTTATCTTCAAAAAAGCCTAATACTTATGTTTGTGATTTAACAGATTACGATACTTTAGAAAAAATAATGGATGAAATATTTTCACAAAACGTCATAGATGTAGTTTTGATATTCCAAGGATATCTGCCAAAGGACCCTTACGATAAAAAAGAGATTTTAAATACTGTAGATGTAAATTATACTTCTTGTGTGATGAGCGCAAACTTTGCAATAAAGCATTTTTTAAAACAGCATCACGGTATGCTGATAGGCATCTCTTCGGTGGCGGGAGATAGGGCTAGACCATCAAACTCTTTGTACGGCTCCACCAAGGCTGGTTTTAGTTTTTACCTTGAGGGTCTAAGATATTGCATGGCATCAAAAAATATACATGTAATGACTGTAAAACCAGGTTTTATAAAAACAAAAATGACTAAAGATATATCGTTTCCGAGCTTTTTAGCGGGAGAAAAAGAAAGAGTAGCAAAAGATATATACGATGCTATGCTAAAGAAAAAGGATGTCCTTTATACGCCTTCTTTTTACGAGCTTATAGTAAGAGCTTTAAAAGTTGTGCCATCTTCTTTGATGAAAAAGCTCGGTAAAAACAAATGTTAAATGTTAAAATCAGAAGGTTATATACTAAACCGCTTTTATCTTTTAGAGGCTGAGGAAACCGAAGCTCTTACAAAGATTGTGCAAGTTTATTTAAAATCAAGAGGGCTTGTCACTCTTTATGTAAGAGATATATATGTAGATTCCAATCTTTTTGGGAAACTTGAGCTTTTTGACAAAGTAAACATATGGTGGGAATCTGCCAAAGACTTGGCAAACCTGGTAGATATAATAGATTACGAGAGAAATAAAAATCTATATTCTTATGGAAACTATATGGGATTTTCTTATATATCAAAAGCTATAAAAGAAGAGATAAAGCTATACGATGAGTATGTTTATGGACTTTTAGAGTTTTTTTGGCGTTATGATTTTGGAAAAAACTTTTATATTCCAGTGTTGTGGTTTTTAATAAATGTAGCAGACTATTTTGGTTTTAGGCCTTTATTTTTGGATAAAGATTTTTCTAAAAGCCCAAATTTTCTATATATAAACCTTCAGGATGGAGATATAGGAGTATCAAAATACTCTATGAAAGTGAGAAAACATGTTTTAGAGATTTTAAAAATCATATCAAACACCGATTTAGAAAATATAGGTGATGTAAAAATGAGTATATCAGATGCCAAAGAAGGTGCTAAATTTATGATGAGGCTTTTTAGAGGTTTAAGCAGATGAAAAAATTTGGTATTACGATGGGTGACCCAGCAGGGATAGGACCAGAACTTATACTAAAGCTTCAAAACGACATGGAAGACGAAAACGCATATGTAATATATGGAGAAGAATACGTTTTAAAGCATGCTTCAAGTGTTTTGGGGGAAAATTTTTACTACGAAAAAATAAATAGCGTAGACGACATAAAAGATAAAGGCGTATATTTGATATCCTTGGGGTTAAAAGGTGCTTTGGAACCCTCTCCTTCTTCTGGGCGCCTTGCTATAGCTTATCTTGCAAGAGCTACAGCAGATGCTATTTCAAAAAAACTAAACGGCATTTTAACTATGCCCATAAACAAATATTTTGCAAAAGCCTCTGGTTTTAGCTTCAACGGTCAAACAGAGTATCTTGCTTTTGCTGACAACAAAAAAGATTTTGCTATGATGATGTATGGAGATTCTATAAAAGTGGTGCTTGCTACTATACACATACCTTTAAAAGATGTGGCAAATACCATAAACATAGAGCTTATAAAACAAAAAATAAAACTTATAAAAGAATACATACCAAAGTACTTTCATTTTATGCCAACTGTAAAGGTGCTTGGCTTAAACCCCCATGCCGGAGAAGGCGGGCTTATAGGTGATGAAGAGGCAAAAATTATAATACCAGCCATAAGGGATGAGGATGTTGTAGGGCCAATCCCACCGGATACGGCTTTTATAGACATAAAAAAGGACGACGTATTTCTTTGTATGTACCATGATCAGGGTCTTATACCTTTTAAGATGTTGGCTTTTGATAAGGGCTCAAACGTTACCATAGGCCTTTCGTTTTTAAGAACATCACCAGACCACGGTACTGCTTACGATATAGCTTATAAAGGACTAGCAAGAGTAGATAGTGCCAGATACTCTTTGGAGCTTTTAAAAAAATATGGATATTAAAAGGCTTGAAGGCACATCTTTAAACGAGACTATTTTAAACTCACAACCACTAGAAGTTTCCAAGGAATCTGAAAACCTTGCCATAGCTATAAAGACTACAGTTTCACAAGCTCTTCTTGGAGCTTTGAGCGATGAGTTATCAAAACAAGGTTTTATAGAAGCTACTGTAGAAGATGTAAAGCCAAACGCTTATAAACTAATGCTTAGCAACGGTGTAGAGATTGAAGTAAACGCTGCCACTACCCTTGATATAAAGAAAAATGATATACTAAAGCTCGTTATAAGCTCTATAAATCCTCTTGTTCTAAAAATAGCCGATGCGAAATCCCCTTCATCTCCTATAAGCGCTTTAAATAAAGCTATGGATTATGAGGCTGCAATCCCTTCCCAAAGCCTTTCTAAAAACGATGTTGAAAACAGCGGACTTTTTTATGAAAAAAAGCTTTTAGATTTTATCTTAAAAGCCAAAGACCTTTCAACCCTTACGCAGGATAACAAATACAAGCTTCTTCAAGACATAGTAAACACTGCCAAAGATATAAAAAGTTTAGAAGCTTTTAAGAATCTAAGAGAAGATGTAAAAGTAGCCATAGAAAACATAGCAAACGCCAACATTACAAAAGCAGATTTAGAAACACTTTTTAAATCACAAAGCCCACCAGAGGATGTAAAAGATATACTTAGTTTGCTGTTGACCCAAGAACCTCAAGATATTCCGAAAGACGTTTTAAACTACATACCAAAAGCTCAAAGCATATTAGCAAATATAGAAAAAAATTTTATTTTTAATGCAAAATCTCTTCCAAATTTTGTTTTAGAACTTTCAAGCGTTTTGAAAAATATGCCAAAGGATATAAAAGATATCTTTTTTAAAAGCCTACAAAACATTCTAAACATAAAAAATCAAAGCGCCAAAGAACTCTTAAAATCAAACCCAGAGTTGTTGTTTGATATCTTAAATGCAAAAGATCCCAAGGAGCTTGTAGCAAATATACAGGACAACGCTTTTAAAACTGTTGTTAGCGATGTATTAAAAGATATAAGTAGCGTCAAACAAGATATTTTAAACCAGATATCTCAAAATCCTGTAAAGGTATTGGAATTTTCAAAGCATATAAAGGAAGCGTTAAACAACTTGCAAAGTAATGTAAGTTTTGATACTAAGCTTAACCATCTCAAGGAAAACGCAAATACGCTTTACAATATAAACTTAGCTCAGCAGTTTATACTTCAAAACAACGCATTTTTTGTAAATTTTGAAGAGGGTTCAAAAAAGGGTTTTGGAGCTTTTAAAAAAGAAGAAAACACCTATAGGGCTTTTATAAAGCTAAACTGGGAAGATGGATTTTTAGGAAGCATTTTAGAGATGCCAAAAAACTATACAAAAAGGATTTTTGTAAAATTTTATACAGATATAGAGCCTCTTTCAAAGCTTTTGGAATCTTCTAAAGATGAGCTTGATAATGTGCTGAAAGAAGAAGGTTTAAATTTAAACGCTTTGGAAGTTTTTATATTAAAAGCCCAAGAATTTGACTTAGAAGTGGCAAGAAACATAACCCAAAGTTCAAATTTGAATATTTTTACATAGTATGGATGAAAAAGAGAAAAAAGCCATAGCCTTAAAATACGAAAGAGGAAAGGACAACGCTCCTCGTCTTGTAGCAAAAGGAAAAGGTTATATAGCCCAAAAGATTGTAGAACTTGCCAAAGAGCATCAAATACCTGTTATCCAAGATGAAAAACTTCTATCCGCTGCTTACAACCTTGATATATATGAAGAGATACCGCCAGAGCTTTACAAAGCTGTTGCAAAAGTCCTTGTTTTTGTAGAAAAGCTAAAAAAGAGGCTATGACTCTAATAGACCTATATCAAATTCTTTTATCTTCTTTTGGTTATCAAAACTGGTGGCCAATAGATGCTGATTATCACAAGACCCACAATACAGATCCCAAAGATGAGATAATAATAGGAGCAATTCTTACTCAAAACACCAACTGGAAAAACGTAGAAAAGGCTTTAGAAAACCTAAAAACCCATAAGCTTTTAAGCCTAAAAGCTATAAAAGATATAGATATTGAGCTTTTAAAAGAACTAATAAGACCATCAGGCTTTTTCCAAAGAAAAGCAAAAATACTAAAAGAAGTATCAAATCTGGAAGAAAGCCCCACTAGGGAAATCCTGTTAAACATAAAAGGCATAGGTAAAGAAACCGCCGATTCTATACTTCTATACGCTTACAACAAGCCTTACTTTGTAATAGATATGTATACCAAAAGGCTTTTAGATAGACTATTTGATATAACATTCAAAGAATACGATCAATATGCAAACTTCATAACATCTCAAATACCACAAGATATCGATATCTATAAAGAATACCATGCCCTTATCGTAGAGCATGCAAAAAGATACTGCCGAAAAACTCCAAACTGCGGCGAGTGTATATTAAAAGATATGTGCATAAAGAAAGACTATAAAACCTTTTAAGGTATGATATAATATCAATTTATTAAAAGCTTTAAAAGGGGTAAATTGTATGGAAAGGACGCTTGTGATAGTAAAACCAGATGCTTTTGAGAAAGGGGCCACTGGAGCCATAATTGACATACTTTCTAAAAATGGTCTTAGGCTTTTGGCGTTGAAGATGTTTAAGTTTTCTAAAGAAAAAGCGGAAGGCTTTTACTATGTGCACAGAGAAAGGGGATTTTTCGGTGAGCTTGTAGAATTTATGTGCTCTGGTCCTGTGGTAGCAATGGTTTTAGAAGGTGAAAATGCTATATCAAAAGTAAGGGAACTAATAGGTCCTACTGATAGCGAAGAGGCAAGAAAAGTAGCTCCAAACTCTATAAGGGCGCTTTTTGGTACAGACAAGGGAAAAAACGCTATACACGCTTCAGATTCTAAAGAATCAGCCTCCTACGAGATACCATATATATTTTCATCTTTAGAGATATACTCATGAGCTGTTATAAATCCAGCGAAAAACTTTTCACGCCGGGACCAGTAGAAATACCAGAAGAGATAAGGGCTATATTAGGAGCCCAAATAATACACCATAGAACCCCTGAGTTTAAAAAAGCTCTTATAGATACAAGAAATCTTTTTAAAAAGCTTATTTCAAGTGAAAGCGATAATTTTGTATTTTTTGCAAGCTCTGGTACTGGTGCAATGGAAGCCGCCGTTATAAACTTTTTTAGCTCTGGAGATAAAGTCCTTGTTTTAAACGGCGGTAAATTTGCCGAAAGATGGTTAGAGCTTTGCAAAACCTATGGGCTTGATGTGGTAGATTTCAAAGTAGAATGGGGTGAGACTTACGACAAAGAAGCTCTTAAAGAAGCTATTGAAAAAGAAAATGTAAAAGGCGTTTTTATACAAATTTCTGAGACCTCTACCGCTACTTATCACGATCCTAAGTTTATAGGTAGCCTTTTAAAAGACAAAGATATCCTTTTGGTGGCTGATGCTATAACAGCACTTGGCACTTACGAGATAAAACCAGAGGAAGACGGTATAGATATACTTGTGGGTGGTTCTCAAAAATCTTTTATGCTCCCGCCTGGTCTTTCTATGCTTTGGTTTTCTGAAAAAGCCAGTAAAAGGCTTAATCCCAAAGGGTATTACTTTAACATATCAAAAGAGCTAAAAAAACAGATAGAGGGTCAAACTGCCTATACGCCTGCCATACCTATAATCCTTGGTCTTCAAAAATCTTTAGAGATGATACTAAATGAAGGTATTAAAAACATAGAAAAGAAAACCACCGCCATATCAAAAGCCACTTTAAAAGCCTTTGAAAAAATGGGTTTTAAGGCTTTTAGTAAAAATCCTTCCATATCTGTAAGCGCCATAGAAACACCCAATATGGATGCGGAAAACTTTAGAAAAGAGCTTTTAAAACTTGGCATAAGAACAGCTGGTGGGCAGGATAGATTGAAAGGCAAGATTTTTAGAGTATCTCATATGGGTCAAATAGATGCTATATCTACTTTTTCTGTGATACAAGCTGCCTCTATTGTTATGGGTACCTCTAAAGATGTGCTGGAAGAGTATATAAATACAGTAAAAGCTTTATGTGTAGATTGATTCTTGTAAGACATGCTGAAAGTCAGTGGAATCCTATAGGAAGGTATCAAGGAGTTTTGGACCCAGACCTTTCGGAAAGAGGTGAGCTTCAGGCAAAGGCTTTGGCTATTCATATAAAAAAAGAGTTTCCGCAGGTAGAGGCTATATATTCATCTCCTCTCACGAGGACTAAGAAAACCGCTCTTGCTATATCAGAGCTTTTAGGAAAAGAAATTTTTACAGATAATAGGCTTATTGAAATAGACCACGGTGATTGGTCTGGTGAGCTTGTAGATGATATAGAGAAAAAATATAAGGAAGATTTTGAAACTTGGATGAAGCGTCCTCATGAGATCGTTTTCCCAAACGGTGAATCTTTAAAGGAAGTTTTTGATAGGGTAGTTGATTTTTTAAACTTTGTAAAAGCTACATACAAGGATAAAACTGTGATAGCGGTTTCTCACTCGGTACCTATAAGGGTGTTTTACTGTGCTTTGCTTGGTATAGATTTATCTCATTTTTGGGCTTTTGGATGCGATAACGCCTCTTATTCTATTTTGAGTTTGGGGGAGCAAGATGTGATCCAAAAGCTAAATATAAGCTGCCATTTAGGAGAACTATATGCTGAAGCGCATAGGGCTATTTAGCGTATTTATACTTTTTGTTATAGCGTCTTTTGCCACAGATCCAACCAAGATAAACATAAAAGAGCTAAAAGAAGATCAAAAAGCTTCCAATAAAACAGGAATTCCCCATCAATTAAATTTAAACGTCCAAGTGATAAGCCAATTCAACATCGACAAACCACCTTTAGAACCCCCAGCTAAGCTAAAAGCCCCTTCTTTCAAAGAGCTTGATTTGAGTGGTGAGGTTTTACAAGCCCCCGCTTATATGGAGCTTACCCCGGTAATGAAGTTGAAAAACTCCTCTTTTATAAGTTGTGGTGAGCCAGACGATGTAGCAGATTACTCTGATATGGTATCTGATTATCTAAATGGTGACTATAAGGGTGTTGAGAGGAATTTTCAAAGGCTTTTAAAATATACGTATTCACCTTACCTTCCAATGGGATACTATGTAATGGGTATGACGAGGCTAAAAGAAAACAACGAGCTTTCTGCAAGGGATATGTTTTATAACTCTTGTAAATATACTTCTATATATCAACAAAGCGCTTGCGAAGGGTATTACGCTCTTAGCCTAAAACTAAATCAAAAACCTATTTTTATAAATTCTCCCACTTATCATAAAAAGCTTTGGGAAACGGTTTTTGCCATAAAAAACGGCGGTAGATACTCCACTGTAAACTGCAGCGAGTTTGTATTTAAAAATTACTGTTCTTATATAAACGACTTTATACAAGGTATAATAATACCTGGTTATTACCAAAACAGCCTGTTTTTTAGGTCTGGTATTATAAATTACTTTTCCAAAAAATACGACATAGCAAAGCAAATTTTTGAAACCATATATACAAACTACTCTCTTCCTTACAACCTAAGATATAAAGCCCTTTATTATCTTGCCTTGATAGATTTGAAGAATAAAAAATACGAAAAAGCTTTAGAAAAAGCCGTAATGATAGAAAATCTTTATCCTGGTTCTGATTTGGCTTTAAATTTATACGCTCTTGTGGGCGAAGAAAATCCTAAGGGTGCGGCAGTTGCTTCTATTCTCTCTAGCAACAAATACAGTATACTTACAAAGTTAGCGGCAGTTCAAGCTTACAACAACGGTGATTACAACTATGCCAAGCTTTTATTCTTAAAGATAAAAGACTATAAAGATGCAGTTTACGCTTGCATAAAAGCCAAAGACTATAAAGAGGCTATAAATATTTTACAGATGATGCCAAACCACGATGAGTTTTATTACAAATGGCTTGCAGAAAGCTATTATTACACCAACAATCTTATAGCCCTTAGAAATCTTCTTCAAAGTCCTGGTTTTAAACGTTATCATGAACTTTATAATTACTACAAAGGATGGTATTACTTTAAGCTTGGAGACTATCAAAAAGCTTTAACTTACTTCACAAGCAGATACTATAGGGCTATAGTCTACTTCAATATGGGAGATTATAAAGATGTTGTAAGGCTTTTAGAAAATCCATCCACTTACGATGAGAGAATACTCCTTGCCAAAGCTTACCTATCTATAGATGAACCCGCTAAAGCAAGAGAAGTATTAAAACCAAATACCGCTGAAGCCAAATATCTCTATGGGCTTTCTTACTTTATACAAAACGATTATCAAAACGCTATAAAATACTTTAAAGAGGTAGCTTCTTCCAAACGCTTTGGAGCGAGGGCACTTCTTAAGCTTGGAGATGCTTATTACAACTTAGGTGATATCAACAAAGCTATTTACTATTATCAAAAGGTAGTGGAAAACTATCCAAACTCTAAAGAGGCCATGGAAGCTTCTTACGATATTATATCTTCTCGTATTAAAAATCCTTCTAAAAATTTAGAGGTGGCTATAAAGCAGTTCATAGAAAGGTACAAAAACAATCCTCTTTCTGAAGATCTAAAGTATCAGCTTGCTAATATTTATATAAAGCAGGGCAAAAAAGAAGAAGCTTACAGCCTCTTATCAAGTATAGTGGGTGGTCCTAGGTATAGAGCTATGCTAAAAATGGCTATGTTAGAACCAGACCCTCACAAAAAAGAAGAGCTTCTTATAAGCGTGATAGACAACGCTCAAGGGGAAACTAAGGAAAAGGCAAAAGAACTCTTGGCAGATTTATATTTAAAAGAAGGGCATATCAACAAAGCTGCAGCTATATATTCTACCGGCGATGAAAAAGACCTGATACACGCCTACGAGATATACATATCAAATCACATGTTAAACAAAGCTAAAGATATACTTAATAGGTTAATATCCCAATATCAAGATGACAAGGTAAGGGCTTTGGCTTTGGAGGCTTTTAATACATTTAAAGACCCAAACCTTCTTAAATTCGCTTCGCAATCCCAAGACCCTTCTATAAAGGCAAAAGCTTTTTATGAGCTTGGAAACTACTATCTTTCAAACGGTGATAAAAACAAGGCTTTAAAAGAGTATGTGAGCGTAGTAATTCTCACTCCAAACGAGCAAGATATATACAAAGACTCTATACTAAAAGCCTCAAAAATCTTGATAAGTATGCATGCTTACGAAGATGCTTCTTGTCTTTTGGATAAGCTAAACATGAGTTCTTTGTCAAATCAAGAACTTTATCATGTAAAAAGACTTAAACGTCGTTTACCGGCTTGTAAAAATAAAAATCTTTTAAACATTGGAGGTTAGAAGATGGATGATATTATGATAATAATACAAAGAGGTGGTATAGTAATATATCCTCTTTTGGTGCTGTCTGTTATATCGTGGGCTATTATATTGGAAAGGGCTTTCGCTCTTAGGCTAAGTAGGTTTTTACCAAAAGGCTATGCTCAGATAAAAGCTCTTATACTTGGTAGAAATATAGACGCTGCTGTTAAGATGCTAGAAACTCAAAACACCAACGCTTCAAAGGCTTTTTTATCGCTTTTAAAAGCTTATTTAAAAGGAAGAAGAGATTCTTATCAGCTAAACAGAATAGCGGAAGACGCTTTCTCTTACGTGATATCTGATGCGGATAAAAACTTGGTTTTACTTTCTACGGTAGCTTCGGTATCACCGCTTTTAGGGCTTTTTGGTACTATAACGGGTCTTATAAAGGTGTTTGCAGCCTTTTCTACTTCTGAAACCCAATCTGCTATGTATCTTTTGGCAAACGGCATAAGCGAAGCTCTAACAGCGGCGGCTACAGGGCTTGCAGTGGCTATACCAGCTTTATTTTTTTACTGGGTTTACAAAGCTGTGGAAAACCGTATAGTATCTAAAATAGAAACAGAGGTAAAAGAGATAATAGACGCTATATCGGAGGGATAATATGAACCTAAGAAAAAAAGCAAAAGTAGGTATGTCAATAGAAGAAAGGACTTACGTTGATGTAGTGCCTTTGGTAGACACCCTTTTGGCGGTGTTTTTATTCTTGGCAATCCTTGCCTTTCAATCTCCTATGGTATTTTTGGCAGTAAAGCTCCCTCAAGCTCAAACCGGTAAAAAAACCGTTGTTCAAACTATGAGGGTTGAAATACTTCCAAACGGTCAATACATACTAAACGGCCAATACGTGACTCTCACAGACATTCAAAACGCCATTCAAAATACGAAAGTAAACAACCAGCCCATAAACGACCTTATCATAGAAGCCGATGAAAACACCTTAGAAAAGTACGTAGTAGCTCTTATGGATGTTGCCAAACAAAATGGCATTAAAAACATCCTCATAGCTACTCGTATGAAAAGATGATTTTTTTCACTATTAAAAAACTCCTCACCGCTATTCTTATACCACCGGGTATTTTTATAATAACTTTTTTCTTTATAAGCTTTTTTGTCAAAAACAAGAAAATAAAGGTTCTGTCCTTTGGTATGACTATGCTTTTCTACCTTCTTTCTATAACACCTGTAAAAGATGCTCTTATAACTCCTTTAGAGCATACCTACAACCAACCAAAAGGTTTTTTAAACGCCAACGCCATAGTGGTCTTAGGTGGTGGATACTACAAAAACGGCAATTTATCTGGTGAGACCGTTAAAAGGCTTTTAGCGGGTATTTATCTATCTTACAAGACCAAGATACCTCTTATACTTTCTGGAGTGGACATAAAGTATCTTCCAAAAAATACACCAATAGTAAAAATTCTTGATGCAGTAGATGTTGGTAATATATATGAAGATGTTAAAAGCAAAGATACTATTCAAAACGCCGCCCAAAGCTACAAGATATGCACCCGTTATATAAACCCGCAATGTAGTAGTATAATACTTGTAACTTCAGCTTACCATATGCCAAGGGCAAAGATGCTTTTTGATAAATTTTTTAAAAATGTAATACCTTATCCAGTGGATTACAAAGAAGACTTAAGGTACAATCTAAGAAGCTTTTTACCAAACATGTCAGATTTGGAAAACTCCACAAAAGCAATAAGAGAATACCTTGGTGTAGCGTATTATTTTATCCTTTTAAAGGTGTTTTGATGGCCAAAGAAAAAACTACCTTTGTGTGTCAAAACTGCGGCCAAACCTACGTAAAATGGGTAGGAAAGTGTAGCGCTTGCGGAGAATGGAACACAGTTGTAGAAGAAAAACTTGTAATAAGCTCGCAGGGCACAGCTTTAAGCTCTTTTGAAAAGCCTATAAAACTAATAGATATAGAACGAGAGTTTTTAGACAGGATATCTACTGGTTATAAAACCCTTGATATGGCTTTGGGTGGGGGCATTGTAAAAGGGCAGGTGATACTTTTAAGCGGTGAACCAGGCATTGGTAAATCTACGCTTTTACTGAAAATAGCAGATTTTATGTCAAAAGACGGCATTGTAATATACGCCTCTGGTGAAGAATCATCTTCTCAAATATCAATAAGAGCAAATAGAATGGGTGTAAGCTCATCAAACCTTTTTATATTAAACTCCACCAACATAGAACATATAATATCTTGTGCAAAAGAATACAGCGCCAAAGCCCTCATTATAGACTCTATCCAAACTATGTATACAAACACCATAGAATCATCGCCTGGTTCTGTGGCGCAAGTTAGAGAATCTACTTTTAAACTGGTGGATTTTTGTAAAAATACTGGCATACCTTGTTTTATAGTAGGACACATAAACAAGGAGGGTATGATAGCAGGTCCAAAGGTATTGGAACATATGGTAGATAGCGTATGCCAGTTTGAGGGAGAGCGCTTTCATCTTTACAGAGTTTTAATGATTTTAAAAAATAGATACGGAGCTACCGGTGAAATGGCTGTATTTAAAATGGAAGACCAAGGGCTTACAGAGGTATTAGAGCCTTCTTTATTTTTTTTAAGCGAGAGAAAAGAAGATGCGGTAGGCTCTGTAATATTTCCTCATACCGAAGGCACTAAACCAATACTTGTGGAAATTCAAGCTCTCGTCCTAAAAGCTCTATACACTACTCCACAGCGAAAAACCCAAGGCTTTGATGTAAATAGACTTGCTATAATCTTGGGCGTTCTTGAAAAAGAAGCTAGGATTTTTACAAGAGATTCTGACGTTTATGTAAATGTGGTGGGTGGCATTGAAATAAGAGAACCAGCTTGTGATTTAGCCATAGCCATAGCTATCGCATCCTCCAAAAAAGAAAAACCCATTTTAAAAGATGTTGCTATTTTTGGTGAAATAGGTTTAGGTGGTGAGATAAGGGCAGTGCATCATGTAGAGCCAAGGCTTAAAGAGTTGGAGCGTTTTGGTATAAAAAGAGTTATCTTGCCTAAAAGCTCAATAAAAGACATAAATAATTCAAACCTTGAACTTCTTGGTGTGAGCCATATTTTAGAAGCGATAGAACTAGCTATCTAATGGCAATTTCTCCCACTCAAATCCCACCACATTCCTTTCACTCTTGCTAAACTCTATCCCTATAAGATATATCTCTTTATAGCTGCCCTTATACTTTTCAT
>NZ_JBMFST010000046.1:0-12747 GCF_049967395.1 Hydrogenobaculum sp.
CAACAAGCTTCGTTGGTCTCTTATTAGCTCATCTGGCCTCATTTTATCAAAGAGCACATATAAAAATCCCGGTTGGTAAATATGTTTGTCATCTTTGCTGACCATCGTTATTACAACTTCAGCCTTTGATAGCTCTTCTTTTAGTCCCCTTGCCAAAAGGTTGGCTATTATGGTGCCAGCCACACCACCACCTACTATTACAACATGTTTTGCCATACGCCTTACCTCCTCTATTTAATTTTCTTTACAACTATGTACCAATATCCGTCTTTTTCCTCTACTCCTACCATTTCATGACCTACCTTTTTTACCCAATCTGGTATGTCTTTTACAGATCCCTTATCGGTAGACAGCACCTCTATGGTAGTGCCAACGGGATTTGACTTTATTGCAGCTATAAGCTCCATCAAAGGTCCAGGGCAAAAACTTCCTCTTGCATCAATTACCTTATCAGCCATTCAAACCTCCTTATACAAAAAGAATTTTTGCATCTTCAGCCATATCAAGAAACGATGTAAGGCCTATAACATCATCAAACAAGCCTTCTTCCAAATCTTTTATATCCCATCCTAATACATCCATAGCCATAGAGCATGCGTATATTTTTACATCTCCAATAGCCTTTATTTGTTTTAATATATTTATAAAATTAGGAACGTTTTTGCTAAGCATAAGTTTAGAAAATTCCCCTTCTGGAATAACTCTATCTTTTAGCTCTTTATCTTTTTGAAAAGCCAAAACTCCGTTCATAGAGACGAAAAATAAAACTTCTCCACCCACAGTGGCGTGTATTGAAGCCATCATAGTGGCTAATTGAATTTTTTCATGTACTTGAGTGGATATTATAAAAGCTAGCTTGCTCATTTCTTTTCCTCCTATCTTTTATTGAGTTTTATTTTAATATGTAAGTCTTAACTATTCAATAAATATTGTTTATTTAATGTGTAAAATATGCTTATAAAAGTATATAAATATATACTAATATCCAAAACAACTGTTCATTTTATTGAATAAAAATATTTTATATGTTAATATTTTAAGATGGAGTTTACACTAAAAGTTCCAGCTTCTATGAGCAATTTAGGAGCAGGTTTTGATACATTTGGACTGGCAGTAAATCTTTACAATATTTTTCATATCAAAAGCTCTGAAACATTTTCTATATCTTTTGTAGATTTAGATATAAAACCGGAAGAAAATCTTTTTTTAAAAGTTTATAAAAGATGTATAGAAGCTTTTAACGAAGAAGAAATGCCTGTTAGCATTACAATAAAAACTGAAATACCCTTTTCAAGAGGGCTCGGTAGTAGCAGCAGCGCTATAATAGCTGCTATAAAAATCTTTGACATCTTATACAAAAAGGGGCTTTCTTACGATGATATTTTTAAAATAGCTTACGAATTTGAACCTCATCCCGATAATTTAGTTCCAGCTTTGGTAGGCGGGTTTAACGTTTGTTTAAAAGATGAAGAACAGACATTGTTTAACAAAATAGATTTTCCAGAGGAGCTAAAGATAATAGCTATCATACCAGATATAAAGATATCCACAGAAGAGGCCAGAAAAATACTTCCTCAAAAGATAGATATAAAAGATGCAATTTACAATATACAAAGATCAAACCTACTTTTGAGCTCTCTTGTATCAAAACGTTTTGAGCTTTTAAAAGAAGCTGTAAAAGATAAGCTTCATCAACCTTATAGGAAAAGCTTAATACCATTTTACGACGATATAGAAAAAATAGCCTATGACAACGGTGCAAAGGCAGTTTTTATAAGCGGTTCAGGAAGTACAATAGGAGTTTTCACACTAAGAAACGAATGTTTAATATGTAAAAGGGCGTCTATTTTTTTGAGTGCCAAAAATATTAAAAGCTCCTGTAAAATATTGTCTGTAGATAAAGAAGGAGCAAGAGTATGTTAGAGCTAAAAAGCTTTTTCTTTAAGGATGATAAACTTTTCATATTAGATCAAAGAAAGCTTCCCCACGAAGAAGTATATTTTGAAGCGACCAATATAGAGGATGTAGCCTATGCTATAAAGGCTATGCTTGTAAGAGGAGCACCTGCCATAGGATGTGTGGCAGCATACGGTTTTGCTATTGGTATAAAAGACGGCTTAGATGTAGAAAAGGTTTACAATATATTATCCAACACAAGACCCACCGCTGTAAATTTGTTTTGGGCTTTAAATAGAATGAAAGAAGCGTATTTTGAAAAGAAAGATCTTTTTGAAGAGGCACAAAAGATAGAGCAAGAAGACATAGAAGCAAATATAAGAATATCAAAATTTGGAGCTTCTTTGATAACCGAGAAGTCAGTGATTTTGACTCATTGCAACACCGGAGCCTTAGCCACTGCTGGGGTAGGAACAGCGTTAGGTGTTATAAAAGAGCTTCATAAACAAGGCAAAGTAGATTATGTTTTAGTAGATGAAACAAGGCCTTATTTGCAGGGTTCAAGACTTACAGCTTTCGAGCTTTTAAAAGCCAATATACCATATAAAATAATAGTGGATTCTTCGGCTCCTTTTCTTATATCAAGGGGCATAGTAAAGGCTGTTTTTGTGGGTGCAGATAGGATAGCTTCCAATGGAGATACGGCTAACAAAATAGGTACTTTTATGCTATCTTTGGCTTGCAAAGCTTACAACGTCCCATTTTACGTAGTAGCCCCCACTTCCACAATAGATTTTAACGCTAAATCTTTTCAAGATATACCCATAGAAGAAAGATCAAAAGATGAAGTTTTAAAATGTAAGGATGTTTTTGTAGGTCCTATAGATTCTGAAGCCATAAACTATTCTTTTGATATAACACCTGCTCAAAACATCAGCGCTATAATAACAGAGAAGGGGATAGCGCATTATCCTTATGTTGATAGTTTAAAAAACTTTAAGGAGCAAATATGAATATAGTATCCATAGGAGGAGGCACTGGATTATCAAGTCTTTTGTCTGGTCTTAAGAGGCTTGTAGGAAAAACAGTAGACAATTTATACGCTATAGTTACTGTGGCAGATAGCGGCGGAAGTACCGGCAAGCTAAGGAAAATATACAACATACCAGCTCCTGGAGATATAAGAAACTGCATAGTGGCTTTATCAGAGCACGAAGATATAATGAAAAAACTCTTCCAGCATAGACTAAAGGGAGAAGGATTGGAAAATCATGCGTTTGGAAATTTGTTTCTCACGGCTCTTACAGAAATAACTGGTAGCTTCGTGGAGGCTATAAAGCTAACTTCAAAGATATTGGATACAAAAGGGAGCATCATACCATCTACAACGGATAGCGTTGATCTTGTGGCAAAGTTTAGCGATGGAACTATAGTGAAAAATGAAGAAGACATAACAAACTATGGAAAGCAGAAAAAAGCTCATATAGTAGATATCTGGATAGAACCAGAAAACCCTTTTGTACCTATAGAGGCTATAGCTGCTATAGAAAGCGCAGATTTTATAATATTTGGGCCTGGTAGTTTGTATACTAGCATAATACCAAATCTCCTCATCAAAGAAATAAGGGAAAGCGTAAAAAACTCTCCAGCTAAAAAAATATTTATATGCAATGTCATGACACAGCCAGGGGAAACAGACGATTATACAGCTTATGACCATATTAACATGTTTAGAAGGTTTACACAAATAGAGTGTATAGATATAGCGATAGTAAATACAAAGATGCCCCCAAACGATATTTTGAAAAAGTATATAGCTACTGGGCAAGAGCCGGTAGTACCAGATGTAGCAAAAATATCAAAAGAAAATATAGATGTATATGCAGAAGACCTAATAAGCGAGAATATATCTTTTGTAAGACACGATCCTATTAAATTAACAAATTTATTGGAACATGTGATGGGAAAATATGTATTATATTGAATTTGATACTGACTTTATACCGAACAAAGAGGCAGATATAATAGTAATAGGGAGTGGTATAGCTGGTCTTTTTTGCGCTATCACTCTTAAAAACTTGAAACTAGACCCAGTGATTATAACAAGAGGCATTGGAAATACGTATTATTCTCAAGGGGGGATAGCGGCCGTTGTATCAAAAGAAGATTCTACTGCTTGGCATGTTTTGGATACGCTGAGGGCTGGAAGAAACTTAGGAGATGTAAAAAATATAGAGATTTTGGCTCAGGAGGGCCCAAACCGTATAGTAGATTTAGAGCTTTACGGTGTTAACTTTGACAAGAAGGAAGATGGTAGCTTTGAAACTACAATAGAAGGTGGCCATTCTTACAAAAGGGTTTTAAAAGTAAAAGATTATACTGGTAAAGCCATATACGAAGCACTTTTTAAGAAAGCCAAAGAACTAAATATACGTATTTTAGAAGGGGAGCTTTTAGAAATTATAACAAAAGACAACGCTTTAGTAGGCTGCATAGTAGAGCAAAACGACGAGCTTATTTTTTGGAAATCAAAGTTTTTGGTTTTAGCCACCGGCGGAGCGGCATCTATGTATTCTCACACTTCAAATCCACTTAAAACAAGGGCGGATGTAATAGGGATAGCGCTAAGAAGAGGATTTTTAATAGAAAATCCAGAGTTTGTTCAGTTTCATCCCACTGTATTTGAAAATACAAACCTTTTAATATCAGAAGCTGTAAGGGGAGAAGGCGCAACGCTTGTAAATCAAAACAACGAAAGATTTGTAAACGAGCTAGAACCTCGTGATGTGGTGGCAAGGGCTATATATAGAGAGATGCTAAAAGGGAACAAAGTTTATCTTGATATGAGAAGTTTAAAAGTGAACATAGAAACAAGATTTCCTACTATATACAACTTTTTGTTGGAGCACAAAGTGGACCCGTATAAAGATCTTGTTCCCATTACACCGGCAGCACACTATTATATAGGTGGCATAAGAACTGATGAGAACGGTGAAACTACCGTAGACGGTGTTTACGCCATAGGAGAAGTAGCTAGCACAAGAGTGCATGGAGCAAATAGACTAGCATCAAACTCTCTTTTGGAAGGGGTTGTTTTTGGATATAGGGCAGCTTATTCTATAGCTTTATCAAATAGAAAATTTAAGCTTTTAAAAGCAAAAAACCAAAGATCAACGACAAAGGACACAGATTGCCAACAATATTTTGACACAATAAAAAATACGATGTGGCAGTACGCTGGTCTTGAAAGAACAGAAGATGGACTTCTTTACGCCGTTAAAAAGATAAAGGAGATTATAAAACTTTGCACAGAGGCAAAGCCCACGAAGAAAAATAAAATTATATTTGACGTAAGTTTATCAGCTTATGCTACTTTACAAGGAGCTTTGAAAAGAAGAGAGAGTAGAGGTTGCCATTTTAGATTGGATTTTCCTTATGAAAAAGATGAATATAGGTATAATACAAAAATATGTTTAGAAGATTCGTTGGAGAATTTGCTTGATTAAAGTATTTTGCTTTTACCATAAGAAAATCTTATATCTATAAAAGCTATATAACATTATAATTATATTGTTGTTAGACTAAGCAGGAGGTTATTTATGAACAAAGTTCTTTTAGATACGTTGACTACTCAAAAAGAAAGCCCAGAATATCTTCAGATAAGCATGGCGGCAGCCATGACACTTGGTTTGGTGCCTGGGACATTTTACAGAAACGCAAAGCTAAGTTGTATAAATACACTCCTTACTTATCCTTCTGGATGTCATGCCAACTGCGCCTATTGTGGTCTTCAAAAAGCAAGAGAAGAAGAATTCTCAAAAAGAAATTTCATAAGAGTTGAATGGCCTACCATCAAGCTGGATGATATATTGGAAAAGGCTAAGCAGGTGGGACACGTGGAGAGACTATGTATAGCTCAAATAACACATCCTCGTTCAATAAGGGATACAAAAACTGTCTTAGAAAAGGTATTGTACGAGCTTGGGGATCAAATATTTGTTTCTCTTCTTATAAATGCTACTGGTACTAGATATCAAGATATAGAGGACTATAAAAAGTTAGGGGCTGACACTGTAACGGTAGCCTTAGACTGTGCTACACCAGAATTATTTGAAAAGATAAGAGGCAAGTCGTTAAATAGCCCTCATAAGTTTGACTATTTCTGGAAGGTGCTTGAATGGTCAGCTGAAGTGATGGGAGATGGGTTTGCCGGATGTCATTTAGTAGTAGGATTGGGAGAAACGGAGCAAGAAATGATAGAACGCATACAAAAAGTCAGAGATTTGGGCGCTAGAACACACTTATTTTCTTTCTGGCCAGAGGAAGGTTCTCTAATGGAAAACGAAAAACCATGCCCAGCCCCTCAATACAGAAGAGTACAAATGGCGAGATATATAATAGACAACGAATATGGTAGATACGAGGATATGAAGTTTAACGAAAAGGGTCAAGTTATAGATTTTGGCATAAAAAAGGATTTGTTTGAAGAGTTGTTTGCTAGCGGTAAACCATTTATGACAGCTGGTTGCAGGGGTAAAACCACAGAGGTGGCTTGCAACAGGCCTTTTGGAGATAGCTCACCTACAAACTTAAGAAGTTTTCCTTTCCAACCAAACAAATCAGATTTATCCAACATAAGAGAGCAGATATTCGATTACGAGATGGAAAAAGCTTATCCTGACTTCCTAAACCCAAGCACTGGTAGATATTTCTAAGTTGCTGATGTATAAAGGAGGCTTTTGCCTCCTATTGACTTATAATATTTATTATATAAATTTATGCTTATGAAAAAAGTTTTATGGCTTTTATTAATAATAAATTTATCCTTTGCAGTAAGAATAAGAGATATAGTGACATTTGAAGGAAATAGAAGCAACGTGTTGATAGGTTATGGTATAGTAAGCGGTTTAAACGGTACAGGAGATAGTAAAGCCACCATATTTACAGTAGATTCTTTGGTAAATGTGCTATCAAGAATGGGCATAAATTTTACGCCAGCACAAATCAATCAAATGACTACAAAAAATGTGGCAGCGGTAATGGTTACTGCAAAAGTACCTCCGTATGCAAAAGCTGGTACACCTTTAAACGTTACAGTCTCTTCCATAGGAGACGCTAAAAGCTTACAAGGTGGTGTACTTCTTATGACTCCACTAAAAGGACCAGATGGCAAAGTATATGCCTTAGCCCAAGGTCAAATAGTAACTCCTACTACCGGTGGAACTACAAATCAAAATTTAAACAGCGGATATATTCCAAATGGTGCCACATTAGAAAGAAGTTTGCCTTTTACGATGCCAAAGAAATATATAGATTTATACTTAAACTACCCGAGTTTTAATACTGCGAACGCTATACAAGATGCCATAAACAACAAGTTTGGATACGGTACAGCTGTAGCTATAGATAGCGACACGGTAAGAGTAAAACTGCCCCCGTACAACGCCGTTGATTTTTTATCGATAATAGGAGATTTGAAAGTCCATGTTCACAACCCATCTAAAATCATCATAGATAGTAGAACAGGCACGATAGTTATGGGAGGAGATATAAGGATATCGCCTGTGGCGGTGGCTTCTGGCAATATATCGGTAGAAGTAAGACAAGCCCCAGCCAATCCACAGCAAGCAAACACCACTACTAAAAATGGTAAAAAGTACAACGTATTTTTTGTAAAAGCACCGACACTAAGACAATTAGTTAGTTCTTTAAACAGCGTTGGAGCAAAACCATCAGATATAATAAACATAATAGAAGCTATGGCAGCTCAGGGTGCCATACATGCTAAAGTAGAAGTAGAGTAAAGGAGATGAAACATGACAAATTTTAAACCTAATCTTGTAAACCCGAATTATTTGCTTCCTCCTGAAAACTTTACAAACGAGTTTTCACATTTAAACAACAAAGAGAAAATTAAAAAAGCTTCAGAGCAATTTGAAGCCTTTTTCCTAGAAGAAATCTTAAAAGAAGCTTACAAGTCTTTTGCAAGCGAAAATGATTTTCAAGCAAATACATATCAGGATATGTTTTTCCAAAATATAGCTAAAGTGTTAAGTGAAGCTGGGGGTGTTGGGTTTGGCAAGTTTATAGAAAAAGCTGTAGAACAAGAGATAAAGGATCAACATCAAACAAATTTATTAAACCAGGACATCGGTAACAAAATAAATGGCAAGGCTTAAAGATTACTACGCTATACTGGGTGTTAAAAGAGATGCTACAGAACAAGAAATAAAAGCGGCTTATAGACAATTAGCTAAGGAGTATCACCCAGACGTTAATAAAGATTATGAGGATCTTTTTAAGGAGATAAACGAAGCTTACAGCGTTTTAAGCGACAAAGACAAGAGGAGTGAATACGATAGCCTTCTTGTAAATCCCGACGAAAATAAAATAAAGAATTTTACAGAGTATATTCAAGAATTTATAAACTCAATATTTAATGGAGAGAAAGAACAAAAACCAAAAAAAGGTGAAGATATAAAGCTGAAAATTTTTTTAACATTAGAAGAAGCCTATCTTGGTACATCCAAAGAGGTAGAGTACGAGAAATGGATTCCTTGTCCTGATTGCAACGCAAAAGGATATATAGGTGAACCGGATAAGGTTTTATGTGAGGCTTGCGAAGGGACTGGCAAAAGGGTTAGCGGTATATTCTCATTTCCAAGGCCTTGTTCAGTGTGTAGAGGAAGAGGTTATATAATAAAAAACGCCTGTAGCACATGTCTTGGTAGAAAAAGAATAGCTAAGAAATCAAAAATCATAGTTCAAATTCCCCCTCAAACTAACGACGGGGATATACTGAAAGTTATAGGTAAAGGTCACGCTGGCTTTGGCAACAAAGAGCCTGGTGATTTATATTTAAGAGTTTTTATCCAAGACCACAGCGTTTATAAAAAAGTTGGAAACGATATACATGTAGAACTTCCCATTAGCTATGCAGACGCCGTCTTAGGAGCAAACATAAAGTTTAGGTGGATAGACGGGAAAGATATTGACGTATTCATACAACCCGGTGCAGAATGCGGTTCTCAAAAGGTATTGCCAGGGCTTGGTTTTCAAAATGGCAACTTAATTTTTCATATTAAAATCCAAATACCAAAACAACTGTCTAAAAAACAACAAAAATTAATAGAAGAGCTAAGAAAATTAGAACACGAGGAAGATAACAAATCTATTTTTAGTATAGTAAAAAATATGTTGCAAAAATAATTTATTTCCAAAGATCCTTTTCTTTTGATTTATAGCATTCGTACAAAAAAGCATACTTCATAAACACGTAAAACATGCCAGAAAAAGCTATTATAAGCCCTTTTACACCTTCTTTGTATCCAGATTTTAGTATAAAAAACTTAAAAAAAATCCATATAGGGTTTACAATAAGGTTGTAAAAATGAAACGGTTTGTTCTTTTTACACATAATATCAGCGCTTATTTTTGCATATTTTAAAGTCCTTTCAAACTGGTCTTTCAAGCTTTTAAAAGAGTAGTGGTTTAAATAACCTTTTAGCTCATATGTTTTATTGCTACTACATACTACTGTTTCGTGTAACTCACCAGTATATTTACATACATCTTTTTTAAAAACTCTTATAAGCTTTTCATTGTTCCACACATGTTTTAAAAAATCACCCATATAAAAACTTCGTCTTGTAACGAGCCCTATCTCATAGTCAGATGAAAGGAAATCTTTTAAAGAAGCTTTAAGCTCAGAAGAAAGTTCCTCGTCTGCATCTAAAACAAAAACTATATCATTCTTAGTTTTTGATATGCCAAAGTTTACCTGTGATGGATAGCTTACCCATTCGTTAAATATGACGTTTGCGCCGTAAGATTTCGCAATATCTATTGTTTTATCGGTGGATCCTGAATCTACAATAAGTATTTCATCTGCTACATCTTTTATGCTTTCTAAAGCTCTTTTTATATTTTTCTCTTCATTTTTTGTTAGTATTACAAAAGAAATTTTACGAGCTAACAAACTCATGAGCCCATTTTCCTATAGAACCAGCCCCCATAAATACTATAACGCTATCGTTAAACTGATTTAGCTTTTCAAAAAGCTCTTCTCTTGAAGATACATAAGCACAAGAATCCTTAGCCACATTTTTTGCTATGTCCGAAGAGAAAACACCAAATGTATTTTCTTCAGAGGCACCGTATATATCCATTAAAAATACGTTGTCTAAGCTTTTAAAAAGCTCTACAAAATCGTTAAAAAGATAATAAGTCCTAGAATATCTATGCGGTTGAAATACCACTATTATATTTTTGTCTTTATATTTTGATTTTAAAGCTTCGTAAACACTTTTTATTTCTGTGGGATGATGTCCGTAATCATCGTAGATGAGGTTGCCATTTTTTTCACCGACAAATTCAATTCTTCTTTTGGCGTTTCTAAAGCTTTTTAAAGCCTCTCTTATAGTAGATTGTTCTATTTCCATAAGCGTTGAAACAGCTATTGAAGCAAGTGCATTATACACGTTGTGCATGCCCGGGATTTGAAGCTCTACTGTATTTAGTTTTATACCTTTATAAAACACATCAAACACTGTAATATCTTGATAAAATTTGATATTTTTAGCTTGAAAGTCTCCAGATTCTATCCCATAAGTAATTATCTTTTTATGTATTTTTGAGAGTATAGATCTAACCCCAGCATCATCTATATTTACAATAGAAGCTCCGTAAAAAGGTACGTTGTTTATAAATTGCACAAATGCCTCTTTTATATCTTCATAATCCTTGTAATATCCAATATGTTCTTTGTCTATGTTGGTGACTACGTTTATAACGGAGTTCAGTTTTAAAAATGATCCATCGGACTCATCAGCTTCTGATATTAAGAGCTCGCTTTTTCCTAACACTGCATTTGAACCAAACGTCTGTAAAATACCGCCTATCAAAACAGTAGGATCTAAGCCAGCTATGTGGGATATATGAGAAATCATGGATGTAGTGGTAGTTTTACCATGAGAGCCTGATATAGCTATACCTTCTTTCATCCTAAACAAATCCGCCAGCATATCTCCTCTTGATATTACTTGAAGACCTAATTCTTTGGCTTTTAAAAGCTCTTCATTCACGTTGGATATCGCAGACGAATAAACTACCACTTCTTTGCCTATGACGTTTTTAGCATCGTGCCCTATGTAAATAACCGCCCCTTTCTCTTTTAGCTCTTTTATAACATCGTTTTCCTTTACATCAGAGCCAGACACTTCATAACCCATATCAAGCAGTATCTTAGCGATACCGCTCATACCTATACCACCAATACCTATAAAGTGAAATTTTCTAAATTTTTCTCTAAACATTGTGGTTAATATTATAGCATTAAGATGCTTTTTTGTATAAAGGTGAGTCTTCTCTTGTTTTTACCTGAGACTTGTATATAGAAACATCACCAGAGATTAGATAGGATGTGGCTACTGCTAACATACAAGCTGGTAGTAGTTGGTAACTTCCTGTCATTTCTACTACCATGAGAGTAACGGCTATTGGCACTTTTCCAGCGGCTCCAAAAAGAGATAACATGCCAACTATAGAAAAAGCACCTATATTTTGGCTGTGTACTAAAGATGGAAATAAATTATGAAACATAATACCCATTCCAGCGCCTAAAAATCCACCTATAAAAAGACCTGGTGCAAATACACCTCCAGAAGCTCCAGAACCCACCGTAAAAGATGTAACTATTATCTTTATAAGAGCTAGAGATATAAAAAATAACACAAAAGGTATACCATACGTGTTAAAGATTTGCAACTTTCCATCTATGACAGCTTGAAGCCATCCATATCCTGTACCTAAAATCTCAGGGAACGCCATACCAATAATACCAGTGATAAACATACCAAGCACAGGTTTTAGGTATATGTTTAGTTTTAGGTTTTTAAAAAAGTTATCTTTAAAATAATAAAAAGTTTTTGCATAAATAACCCCAACAATACCACAGACAACACCCAAAATTACGTAAAGCGGCAACCTAAGTGGGTCAAACTGTTGTTGGTAAAAGCCAAAAACCGGCGTAAAACCAACGATGCTTCCAAATATGGAATATCCTATAGCCGAAGCTACCAGACCAGGAAATATTATATCGGCTTGCAAATCTGCTTTATAAAGAATCTCAGCTGCTAAAATAGCACCACCTATAGGTGCCTTAAATATAGTTCCTATACCCGCACCCATACCTACAGCTAGAATTCTCTCTCTATCCCTTTCTGAAAGCCCCAATAGTCTAGCAAGCCAAGAGCTTATTCCAGCTGAAATTAAGGCTGTTGGTCCTTCTCTTCCGGCAGAACCTCCAGAGCCTATAGTAATAGCAGAAGCTATGGTCTTTATAAAAATTACCCTGTCTCTTATTATTCCTCTTTTGTTGTGATAAGCGTCTATCGCCGCGTCGGTACCATGCCCCTCTGCTTCTGGAGCCCACTTAAACACTATGAAACCAGCTATCAAACCACCAATAGCAGTGACGATAGGAAGTAAATATACGAGCCCTTGTTTGAAAAATAAATCATTTGGCTTTTCACCTACAGGAGACGGAAAATGATAACCAAGAATTTTTACAGTGAATATAAACTCACATAATTTTAAACTATAGTAAAAGAAAAGAGCTCCAAGCCCAGAGACTACACCATTTATAATGCCAAGTATAAACCATTTTAAAAAATGCCTTTGCTTAGATATTAAGTATCCTAATCTATGTAACATACTAGATTATTATATCACGGTATACTAAGTTGATAAATATATCAATCACTAAGATTTTAACTTTCCCTGGTTCATTTGTTATAAAATAAGCCATTGTTTATATCCTATCGTCTTAAAGTTTTTCCCACTCAAATCCCA